>DATGJU010000126.1:0-4072 GCA_035295045.1 Chthonomonadaceae bacterium | reverse complement strand
CGTGTTGCCGGCCGATGCGGGCGAATCGAGCGCGGAGATCAGCGCGTCCGCCACATTGTCGACGTAGGTAAGGTCGACGCGGTTCGCGCCGGAGCCGATCTGCGGGAGACGGCCCCTCCGCGCCGCGGCCAGCAGCCTCGGCAGCAGCGAGGTATCGCCCGGGCCGAACACCGCCTTGGGCCGCACGATAACGGTTTCGAGCCGGCCGGCGCCCGCGTCCCGCTCTGCGTTCACCAGGTCCTCCGCCAGCTTCTTCGATTCCGAATAGGCCGATGCAAAGCGTTTCGGATAGGGCGCCCGCTCCGTCACGCCGGCATGGTCCCTTCCGTCGAACACGGCGCTCGGCGACGAGACATAGACCAGCCGGCGGACGTCGTGAGCCGCGCAGCCGGCGATCACGTTGGCAGTCCCTACGACATTTGTCTCCTGAAACTCCGCACGGCGGCCCCACGGAGCAGAGAGCGCTCCCGCATGGCAAACGCGGTCAATGCCCATGCAGGCGGCGGAGACGGCCGCTGAATCCCGCAGGTCCGCGCGCACGACCTCCGCGCCGGCCCGCGCAAGCGCAGCGCACCGTGCGGCATCGCGACCGAGCGCCACGACCGAGTCGCCTCTTGCCAGCAGCGCGCGTGCCAGGCATCCGCCTAGGAACCCCGTCGCGCCCGTCACCAGCGTCCGCAATGCGGTATGTTCCCTTCCAATTATGACTCGCCCGGCGGCCAGACGCAGTTCAAGCGCGCTGCGAGCGGGCTCCGATGGCGCAGGCCGGCACTGTCGCGCCCTTCTGTTCACGGACGCAGACCCCGGGGCCCCTGATGGGGACAGCTTCGCGTTGGCGCGTGCCTCAGCGCCGAAAGTATGCAGGGCGAGCGGTCTGCGCTATCGAGCGCGGCTCGCCCGTCCGCCTACCATTATGCACGGCTGCGCGGTATTGTATGTGCGGGAGGTGCGGCCGTATGCGGGTCCTGGTGACGGGAGCACGGGCGCCGGCATGCCTGGAGTGGTCGCGGCTGCTCCGCCGGGCGGGCTGCGCCGTCGCTGTGGCGGATTCGACTGCCGTTCCACTGGCGCGTTTCTCGAGCAGCGCCTGGTATCGGGAGCGGCTGCCGCCCGCGGACCGGGATGTCCACGCCTATGGCGAGGCCCTGCTGGCGGCGGCGAAGCGGTTCCACGCCGACCTGATCCTTCCTACTTGCGAGGAGGCGCTCTATATCGCGCATCAGAAACGCCGGCTGGAGCGAGCGTGCCCGCTGTTTGTATCGGACTTCGATCTGATGGCCCGGCTGCACGACAAGTGGAGCTTCGCCGAGCTGGCCCGCGACCTGCCCATCCACGCCCCTCCCACGGAGCGGCTTGAGACGGCGGCCGAGGTGATGGAGCATGCCGGCCGGAGCGCCGAGCTCGTCTTCAAGCCGGTCTATTCGCGGTTTGCCGCGAGGACGCTCATCCGGCCCGGCCCGCGAGCTCTGGGCGGCATCCAGCCGAGCGCGCGCCAGCCATGGATCGCCCAGGAGTTCGTGCCGGGCCGCGAGCTCTGCAGCTACGGCCTTTGGGCAGACGGCGCCCTGCTCGCGCACGCATGCTACCACCCGAAATACCGCGTCGGACAGGGCTCCGGCATCTATCTCGATCCCGTGGAACACGGACCGATACTCCAGTTCGCCAGGGAGTTCGGCGGCGCGACCGGCTTCACGGGCCAGGCCGGCTTCGACTTCATCGAGTCGGCGCCGGGCCGGCTCGCGGTGCTGGAGTGCAACCCGCGCGCCACAAGCGGCATCCACCTGTTTCACCGGCAGCACGCGGAGCTGGCAGCGGTTCTTTCACGCGCGGATTCGCCGGACCGGCCGCGCGATCCGCTCCTTGCAGCCGGCACGCCGCGACGGCTCAGCCTCGCGATGGCCCTCTTCGCCGCGCCGCGCTTGCGGAGTCTCGCCGGGGCGCGCGAGTTCGCGCGCGACTGGCGGCGGGCGACCGACATCGTGGCGGCTCAGGACGATCGCCGGCCGGCCATCGCGCAGCTTCTCGGCCTCGGCGAGGTCTACCTTCGCGCCATGCGCCGCCGCTGCTCGCCGCTTGCCGCCGCCACGCACGATATCGCGTGGGACGGCGCGTCGCTCGGAGCGCAGCCATGGTAGCCCTGTACGAGCCCCGCGACGTGCCGGGCGCCCTCGCGGATCGGCATCCCGGGGAGTTCGCTTACATCCGCCAGTTCGCTCGGTGGCCCGCGCGCGAGCTCGTACGAAACGTAGACACCCACGTTTTGGCGCTCTCGGCCGGCGATACGCTGATGCCGGTAACGCTGGACCGGCCACGCGCGGGCAACTGCTACGTCGTCTCGCCGACGGCCGCCTACACCGATTATGCCCGATATGAGCTGCAGATCGTTCCGAGCGGCGCGGCGAGACTGGCAGGCGAGGCGCTGATCTCCGCCGTAAGCCTGTGGCTTCGGCGCGTGAGGCTCGATCGTATCGTCCACGTCAACAACTGGATGCTCTCGACCAATCTGTACGGGGAGTGGAGCGGAGAAGGGCTGGCGGAGATCGTCGAAGCGCTGTCCGCGCTCTACCCGGACCGCGCGATCGTCCTGCGTTCGCTAAACACCTTCTCGAACGCGACACTGCTCGATCGGGCGGCGCGCTGCGGCTGCCAGCTGCTGCCGAGCCGGCAGATCTACATCCAGGACGGCAGGCAGGCGGGCGGACGCCGTCTTGCGGGCCGCCGGGACTACAAGCAGGACGGCCGCCTCTTCGCGCAGACGGGATATCGGGTTTGCGCGCCGGATCCGGATCGCGAGCCATGTGTCTTCGACCGGATTGAGAGCCTGTACGCGAAGCTCTACCTCGAGCGGTATACGCCGCTCAATCCGCAGTTCACCAGCCACTGGCTTCGGAACGGCTGCGCTGACGGCTGGCTGAAGCTCTTCTGCCTCATCTCGCCGGAGGGTGGGATCGATGGCGTCGCCGGAATGATCGAGCGCGGCGACACGATTACCACGCCGGTGCTCGGCTACGATACCGACCTGCCGCAGTCGCTCGGCCTCTACCGCATGCTCTGCCGGATCTGCACCGACGAGGCGATTGCGCGGGGTCTGGCGCTGAACGGCAGCGCGGGCGCGGCGAGCTTCAAGCGCTCCCGCGGCGGCGTGCCGCACGTCGAGTACAGCGCGGTTTTTGCGGACCATCTGGGCTTTGAGAGCAGGCTCGCATGGCGCACGTTGAGCGCGCTGCTCAATCGATTCGCGGCGCCGCTTCTGCAGCGCTATGCCCTCTGAGCCGGACGCGGCGGGGGCCGCGGCGAGCCGGGTCAGCCCCGGCTCACGCCGGCCGGCCGCCGCCGAACGCGCCACCAGGCGCCATCACGCAAGCGGCGTGTCCACGATGGCCAGCGAGTGGCGGCCGCGCACCGCCTGGACGCTCGTGATGCCCAGTACGCTGCGGAGGCGATCGTCCGGCACCTTCATCGGCCCCGGCCCGGCTGCTTCGCCAGGCTTCGGCTGCGGGAACGCGGTCGAAGTCGCCGTGTGGAACGTGACAGCCCCTTCGATTTTCTGCATCGTCTGGTGAATGTGGCCATTCAGCACCGTGACGGATCCGAACCGCCTGAGATGCGAGAGGGCCTGCTCGCCGTCGGCCGTGCCCCAGCCCCATTTGGGATAGACCGCCCATAGCGGGACGTGCGCGAACACCACGATCGGAGTGCTGCTGGGCAGGCGCTTCACGTCCTGCTCGAGCCACTCCAACTGCTCCGGGCCGAGCGATCCAAGTCCTTCGAACTTGACCGGCGTGACGTTCACCAGCGCGATAAAGTGCACGCCGTTCTTCTGAAAGCTGTACCAGCCCCGCCCCCTGGCGGCTTTTCCATAGCGCTCCAGATACCGCGTGCCCTTTTCATCGAGCACGTCGTGCTCGCCGGGTACGGTGAAGATGCCGCCGACCTTCGCGCCTCTAAGGACCTGATCTACCGTGTCGAACTCGTGCGGGTCGGACAGGTGGCTGAGATCACCGGTGTGCAGGAGGAAGGCCGGGCGCTGCGGCAGCGCGTTGATTCGGTCCACGGCCGCCTGAAGCGTCCC
>DATGJU010000125.1:0-3675 GCA_035295045.1 Chthonomonadaceae bacterium | reverse complement strand
CTGCAGCGGGAACTCGACGACGACCTTCCCCGCGCGGTCGATCTCCATCAGGCGCGGCTTCGGGCCGGACTCGGTCAGCAGGATATGGCCGTCGGGCAGCGGCTGTACGGCATCGACTTCGTTCTGCGTGCCCTTGAACGCAAACTGCGTCGTTCCATCGCGGCGGACTATGACTACCGCGCCGTTGGGATATTCGTCGCAGCGGTTCACGGCCAGCAGGATCGCGCCGTCCGGGAGCAGCCAGCCGTCCCGCGTGGCCCGCGGATAGGTCCAGACGGTGCGCCCGGCCTCGTCCAGCATGAACGTCTCGGCGCCGGTCGCGAGAACTGCGTGGTGGATGCCCGCCGCCGACTCTTGCGTTGCTATCGGCGGCTCGCCGGCGCGAAGCATGCCCAGCACGATCACGCCGATGACCACGAAATGGCGTAGGTTCAATCATTCCTCCCGTTCATGCGATGCGGCTCCGTGCCGCGCGGCAGAGAGGCGGCAGGCAGGCGGACGGTTGCGGGCCTCGTCCGGCCCGGCCCCCGCGGCATCGGCGGCGCGCGAACAGCCCGCCGCTCTCCGCCCCGAACGTAACGTGCCGCGTGCGCGCTATCGCCAGACGGCGACGGGCGGCTGGTCGCGCGTGATCGTAACGCACTCCAGCAGGCGCGGGATCCAGGGCGGCCGGCGCGGCGGCAGCGACGGCGCGTGGAAGGCGGGAATCGGCGTCTCGCGGCGATAGTCCGCCTCGAGCCTGCGGACTCCTATCGGCCGCACCGTCAGTGCATCCGGCGTAACGTCGATCCGCAGGTAGTGATAGAGCGGGCCGTCTTCGCCGTCGGCCGCCGCCGGTCCCTTGCCGGCCATCGCGCATTCGAGCACTCCGTTCGCGCGCAGCGATTCGTATCGGTCGCGCCGGCTTCCGAACCGTCGCTCCGCAAGGAGCGATCCCCTCAGCGCCATCTGTCCGCCTCCGCCGGTTACGAAAATGCCCGCGTTGGACAGCACCGCCGAGCGAAACCACTCGAATGCGTGCGCGTGACCGGACAGCACGAGATGCTCGCGTCCGTGGAGCAGACCCTGCAGGTTGCCGCGCAGCCCGACGACGTCCGGCGCTTCGCAGTGATTGCCGGTCGTGGTGTAGAGCGGGTGGTGGAGGAAGACGACGCGCCAGGCGCCGGGCCGCTTCGCCACCGACTCCTCCAGGCTGCGGTCCAGCCAGTCGAGCTGCGCGCGGTCGTAGTCGTCCGGCATGTAGCGCGCCCGTCGCCGCTCGAGCGCCAGCGCGCGCTGTACGTCGAGGATCTCCTCGGTCAAATTGCGAGCGGTGGCCTCCAGCTCCGGAGGCGTTTGTGTGGTCCGCCGGTCCCATTGTTTGAGCTGATGCTCCAGCAGATCACGGGCCTCCTGCACGGCCGCTTTCGCGCCCGACTGCGGCAGCGCCCCGAGAGCCTCTTCCACCTTGTGGTACGCCGCGCTTACCTCGTCGCCCGCCTCCTCCAGCCGCTCCAGGGCGTCCTGATAGGCATCTCCCGAACGGGCAGCGTCCCACTCCTCGCGCGCCTCGTTCCAGCGCGCTCGCGCAATCTCGACAAGCTGCGCGGTCTCGCGGACCGGTTCCGGCGGATCGTCGATCGCGTTCAGGGCGACAATGAGACGGTCCAGGGATGCGGCGATCCTGTCGTCGAGCGCCGCGATCAGCTTCTGCTGCTCCGCGTCCTGGGCGGCAACGTCTCGCGCGAGCGACGTCCAGCGGTTCATCGCCTTCTGCGCGCGCCGCAGCAGCTTCTCCAGCGCCTCCTCGCGCGCTTCGAGCGCCTCGATATGGCTGGCGGCATCGGAGCGGACCTTGCCCGCGTCCGTGCCCGGAGGCGGCGCCTCCAGCGTGTTCGAGTCCAGCGCGAAAAAGTCGACGGAGCCATACGACGCGCGGTAGTAGCGGTTGGGAAGACGCGTCCGGACGCCCAACTCGTAGGGATGCGGCGAGGCGGCCGTATCGGCGTCGGGATCGATAAATGCAGACATGAAGGCCGCGCCCATATTCGACCCGCCCTCCGGAAGGTTGAAGCAGAACAGCCGTTCCGACGCTGCGCGGACGCCGGTCCGCAGGAGCGGAATCCGCGCGAGCCATTTGGCCCAGCCGCCGACGTCGTAGTAGTCATGATTGCCGGGCACGAGCAGGAAGGGCACCCGGAACGTAAGATCGTCTACCGTGCTGCCCGGTGTAAGGAATGGAGCGTAGGGTCGGCGGAAGTTGCGCTCGTAGAGCCGGTGCTCGCCGGTCATGTAGACGACGTCGCCGGCGTGCAGCACGAGCTGCGCGGCTCCGGGGCTGTCCGGCAGGGCGGCATCGAGGACGAGCTCGCGTGACACGGCATCCTGTGGCGAGAGTCTGGGTCCGGTCAGCTCCGAGTCGCCCGAGTCACCGAATGCCAGGAACTCGAAACGGTCCGGGTCGCGAGGCTGGGCCAGCGCCAGCGAGTGGGTGGCGCCCGGTCCGCCCACAGTCCAACGCTTGATAACGTCGCGGTCCAGCGGCGCCTTGAGCCACGAGTCTGCCGCAAAGAGCTTCACTAAGGGGCGAGCGCCCGCGCGAGCGCCGACTTCAGCTCGGCAAACTCGACCGGCGATAGGGGACGGCGGTCTGCGGGCCTGCGGTATTTCGGTGGATGGCCCCAGTCGGGGTCGGTGGGGTAGCGCGGAATGATGTGGCAGTGGAGGTGCGGGACCATGTTGCCGAGCATCGTGACGTTCAGCTTGGACGGTCCGCACTGCTGCGCGAGCGCCGATCCTATGCGGCTGATGTCCTCGATCCACGCGGCGCGCTCTTCGGCCGTCAGCTCGTGGATTTCCACAGTGTGCCGGCGGAAGACGAGGATGCAGTAGCCCCGGTAGTCGGCGTCGTCCTGCAGATGGACGCGGCCGGAGGGCAGCTCGACGACCACGTCCTCTCCGGCCGAATCGGGGCACATCGGGCAGCCGATTCCCGCCCGTCGCATCTCGAACGTCTCGTTCATCCTGCGGTCGTCAGACATTGAGCATCACCGGCTTTCCGGTCTCGATGGATTCGATCGCCGCCGTGGCGATGCGGACTGCCGCGGCGCCGTCCGCCGGAGTAATCGACGGCGAAGTGCCTGCCTCGACGCAATGGACGAAGTGCTGGAGCTCCAGTTGATAGGGGCTGACCGACACCGGGCTCTCCGGCAGCGCCACGCCGGCACGCGGCCCGTCGCCGCCTGCGAGCGCCGCCTGGAACGGGACGCCGGTCGGCTGATTGAAATTGTAGTCCAGCAGTCCCTTATCGCCGGCGATCTCGATGGCGACCTTGAAGCCGCCCGGATCGGCCCACGTTCCCTCGACGTGGCCGATCGCGCCCGAAACGAAGCGCAGGGTTACGAGCGCGTAGTCCAAATCCGGCAGGCGTCTGCTCGTGAGGCCAATCGCGTAGACGCGCTCAACTTCGCCGAAGGTCCAGCGGAGCCAGTCGAAGTCGTGGATCATCAGGTCGAGGATGCATCCGCCGCTCAGGTCGTACTTGCCGTACCAGTCGTTCCAGCCACGCGGCATCGCTCCGCCGCGCCGCGTACGCACCGCGGCGGGCGCGCCGACAGCGCCGGCCTGAACCTGGCGCCGCGCCTGCGCGAATTCCGGGAAGAAGCGAACGACGTGGGCCACGAACAGGAGAATCCC
>DATGJU010000124.1:0-13974 GCA_035295045.1 Chthonomonadaceae bacterium | reverse complement strand
GCCACCATCTCGCGCCTATCGAAATCCGCGAGCGTCTGAGCTGTCCGGAGCACCGGCTGCCGGCGGCGCTGGCCGCGCTCGCCGCCCGGCCGGCTGTGCGAGAGGCGGCCCTGCTCTTCACCTGCAACCGTACCGAGATCTACGCCGTGGTCGCGGGCCCGGATTGGGAGGCCGCGTACGCCGTGCTCCGCGATCACCTCGCCGCATTCCACGACATGCCCGAGCCGCTGTTCGCGCCATACCTCTACTGTAAGCCACTCCCCGATGCCGCGCTGCACCTTGCGCGCGTCGCGTCCGGCCTGGACTCCCTCGTTTTGGGCGAGGCGCAGATCCTGGGCCAGGTCCGGTCCGCGCTGAAGGCGGCGCAGGAGGCATCGACCGCGGGCGCGCAGCTCAACGCGCTGTTCCAGCATGCGCTGACCTGCGGCAAGCGAGTGCAGACCGAAACGTCGCTGCGCCAGGGCTCGCTTTCCATCGGCGCGGCGGCCGTGGAGCTGGCGGTACGAATCTTCGGCGATCTACGCGGCGCGAGGGCGCTGATCCTTGGCGCCGGGAAGATGAGCGTCCTGACGATGAGGGACATGGCCGCCAGCGGCGTCAGCTCGATCGCCGTCGCGAACCGGACCTACGAGCGCGCCGTGGAGCTTGCCAGACAGCTCGGAGGAAAGGCGATCCAGTACGATAGCTTCCCGGACGCGATCGCAACCGTTGACATCGTTATCTCCTCGACGGCCGCGCCGCAGCCGATCCTGCGGCGCGACATGCTCCATCCCATTCTGCGGAAGCGGCGCGGCAGGCCGCTTTTCCTTATCGACATCGCGGTGCCGCGAGACATCGAGGCCGCCGTCGGCGACCTCGACAACGTCTTCCTTTACAACATCGACGACCTGCAGGAGGTCGCTGCCGACGGCGCCCGCGGCCGCGCGGAGCGGGCGCAGGCACAGGCCGAGGAGATTGCGAGCGAGGAGGCTGCAAAGCTGCTCGCTCGCCTGCGTTCACGGGCCGTGACGCCGGTGCTGGCCGAGCTCCGCGGCCGAGCCGATCAGCTACTGGACCGCCGGCTGGCACTGCTGCGAGGGCGGCTGGGAGGCCTGACCGACAGGGAGCTGGAGGTGATCACGGTGCAGTTCCGCTCGTTCGCGGACGAGCTGCTTCTGCCTCCTACACTTCGGCTCAAGCGGGAGGCCGGGGAGCCAACCGGAGACCGGACGTACGACCTGGCAACCGCGACCAGCGAGCTGTTCGGACTCGGCGAAGCTGCCGACGAGACGCGCGCCGGGACGGCCGTGCCGGGCGCGGTCGCGACAGAGCAGGACGATAGTCGGACCGCGCGCTCGGGCACCGGCGGGGAGAGCGGCCCGGCCGGCGCTGCGCCCGCGGAGCCGTTGCAGGAGGTTGGAACGTGAGCTCGAGTCTATTCGCGGCTGCGGCGCTCGCCTTTTATATGGCCGGCGCGGCGTGCTACGGCGCCGTGCTGGCGCTGGATGCGCCGGATGCGCCGGCGGCAGGCGGCCGCCTGGGGGCGATTCCCAGAGCGGCGCGTTACGGCCGTCCGGCGACGGTGCTGGGCATTCTGCTCAACATCGCGGCCATCGGCGCGCTCTGCATCGCCTCGCACCGGTCGCCGTTCGCCGCGGAGTACGGCACGCTCGCCGTTTCCGCGCTCGCTATCGCTCTGGCCTATGGCGCGCTCGATTTTCGCGTCAGGCTGCCCGCGCTAGGATCGCTCGCGCTGCTGGCGGCCAGCCTGATGCTCTTCTGGGGCATGGTCCACGCGCACGGTCCCGTTACGGAGTCTCCGCTCATCTCGCAGCGGATCGTCAGCCTGCACGTGCTGGCGACGGTGGGGAGTTTCGCGCTGTTCGCGCTCGCCGGCGGCTGCGCCATCCTGTACGTGCTGCAGAACCGAGAACTCAAGGCCCACCACGGCAAGCATCTGTTCCGCCGGCTGCCTCCTCTTGCGATTCTGGACTCGCTGGCCTATCATGCGGTCGCGTTCGGGCTTCCGCTGCTCACGCTCGGACTTTCAACCGGCATCCTGTATATCTATCGAGGCGTACCGGTCACCGCCTGGTGGCTCGACCCCAAGACGATCGTCTCCTTCGTCGTCTGGCTGCTCTACATCCTCTACCTGTTCGCGCGGCTGGGCGCCGGCTGGCGCGGCGTCCGGCTGCAGTACATCCTGCTGGCCGGCGTCGCCATCGCCGCCGCCCTCTACATCGTTCCCGGCCCGACCCACCAGTTCCACTGAGGGATTTCGCGATGCCGACGCGCACCCTCGCCTCACCAGCCACCGGAACTCTGTTTTGGGCCGGCGCGACGTCGTCCAGCCGTGACTATTCGCTCGCCGCCGCCCATGGGATTCCGCCGCCGGTCTCCATGCCCGGGTGGACACCTCAGGCGCGCGCGGGAGCGAACCACCGCCGCGCGCAGGGCGCCGACGCGCTCACCCCGCTCACCCGGTGCGTGCGGGACCGAGGCGATCCTCATACGCCACCGTGATCGAGGTGTATTCGCGCTGTCAGGGCTGTACGTTCGCAAGGAAGTCCTTGCTCGTCGCGCCGTTAGTATCCAGGCTGCTGTAGCTTCGGAACTTCGCGCTGCCGTCATATTTCAGCGCGTTGAATCCGCCGGAATGGCGGTCGGGATAGTGGGTGTGCGCCGGCGACCCGGCGATATCCTGGTCCAGTGGGAACGGGCCGCGCATTCCTGGCACATTGGACGAGGTGGCTGAGGGGACTGTGCTCGTATTCGCGCAGCCCGGTGTCTTGCGATGGTCCCACACGAAGAAGACAGTCGGGTTGGTTACGAAGGCGTCCGGCTGGCCCATCGGTCCGTTGAAAATGTAGCTCATCGCGTAGCCCACCTGCCCGATCGGGTAGTCGGGGCAGCGGAATATCTGCTGGTTCTTTACGTAGGGCTGCAGCGTTCCCGCCATCGGCCCCCGATAGCTCTGCGGCAGCGGGGACGGCTCAGGACCGAGGTTGGTATCGTAGGGGGCCCACCACGTCTCGTTCGGGCCGGACGACACGGTCGTGCTGGCGTTGACGCAGTAGGGATCAGCGGGCGTGTCCGGGCAGTAACGGTATCGCGAATTGATCTCGTCGTAGTCGGATCGGTACATCGCCAACGCCAGGCCGATCTGGTGCTGGTTGCTGATGCAGGCGGTGGCGCGCGCTTTCTCCCGCGCCTGCGCGAAAACTGGAAACAGGATTGCGGCAAGTGTTGCTATAATCGCTATGACGACGAGCAGCTCGATGAGTGTAAAGGCCCTGTCGCTCATGTGCCCCTCCGTGCCCCGTTCAATCATTCAATTGCTGACGGATCGCCAGCTTGCGCTTGTATCTTTGACACGCGGTCAGAAATTCCTGCATATGTATAGCGAGGGAACAACGAAGCGTCGCGCGCACTGCGGGCCACCCTGCGCGAACCGGAAAGAGGGGCGCTGGAGGAGGAGACGGGGCGGCATTAGGCGAAACTTGGCGAGGCTGCGGCGATCGGGCAGGCAATGCGGGGGCGGACAGGCTTCCCGAGGGCGCGATCGAGGTTAATCACATTGTGAGCGGCAAAAAGGGACGCGCATTCGATGGTGATGCACGAAGGACGGCGATCGCAGGGGCTCGCCGTACGGTTGCGAAAACGGGCGCGCACCGCGGTCAGTGTGCTGGGCCTTGCGGCGTCGGGTGTTGTGATGGCGCTCACCAGCTCGTGCGGCGGCGGCGGAGCGGCATTGGCCCCCACGCCGGGCGGAGGCAGCCCGGCGCCCGGCGCGATCGAGGTCACGACTTCCGAGAGGATGACTCCGGCGTTCGACCCGGCGATAACGGACTACGTCGTTTCCTCCAAGACCGCCGGGCCGGTCCAGGTCATGGTGACGGCGGCGTCGGGCAACTCCGTTTCCGTGGACGGCAAGCCGTTCCAGTCCCAGTCGTTCACGACGCCGGTCGCCGTTTCCGCCGGGCAGAGCTTTCCTGTCACGGTGCGCTTCCCGGGCGGTACGAAGACTTTCTTCTTCCGTCGCCTGCCATCGGACTTCCCGACCTGGACACTTGACCGGGCGGGCACGCCGCAGGCTGAGTACTACCTGATTGCGCCGGACATCGGCCTCGCCGCAGCGACGCCGAGCCGGGACTACGTGATATTTGCGGACACAAACGGTGTGCCGGTCTGGTGGTACAAGACCGCGAGCGCGCCGATCCAGATCACGCTGCTGCCGAACGGCGACGTCGCGTGGCTGACGCAGGCGCAGACGGGCGAGGAGCGCAGCCTGACGGGCGCGCTGAAGCGGAGCTTCGTGGCCGATCCGGGCATCGGCGGCAACATCGACAACCACGAGCTGAGGCTGCTGCCCAACGGCGATTATCTCGTTTTTGCGGACGTCGCGCGAGGACCGGTCGACCTGAGCGCAATCGGCGGGCTGCCGTTCGCGGCCATTATCGACACCGTCGTCGAGGAGGTCACGCCGAGCGGCTCACTCGTCTTCCACTGGTCGGCAATGGACCATATCCCGTTCTCCGAG
This sequence comes from Chthonomonadaceae bacterium, assembly GCA_035295045.1. GTDB lineage: Bacteria > Armatimonadota > Chthonomonadetes > Chthonomonadales > Chthonomonadaceae > DATGJU01. The sequence goes on along the minus strand of DATGJU010000124.1, from coordinate 9,455 downwards.
GTCGATCCCGCCTTTAGGGCGCAGTACGTTGTGAATGCGGAGCCGGCGGATCCGTTCCACATGAACTCACTGGAGGATGACGGGACCGGCATCGTAATCTCATTCCGGCATGAGAGCGCCGTCTACCGAATCGACAAGGCGACCGGCAACATCGTGTGGAAGTTGGGCGGCGTCCCGCGCGCGGAGAGCCTCGCCTTCGTCGGCGATTCGTTCGGCAACTTCGGCGGGCAGCACGACGCGCGCATTCTCACCGACGAGACACTGACCGTGCACGACAACGGGACTCAGCAGGGCCGACCGCCGCGCGCCGCCCGATATCGGATCGACACGGCCGCGCGAACCGCGACGCTCATTGAGCAGGTGACGGACGCGACGGCGCCATCTTCCCTGTGCTGCGGCAGCGCGAGGAAGCTTGCGGGTGGCGACTGGGTCGTGTCCTGGGGACTGAATCCGGAGGTGGCGGAACTGACGCCGACCGGCGCCAACGTTCTGCGCTTCACGTTCGGCGAACCCTACTTCTCGTATCGCGCCGAGCCGGTCGCGCCGGGAGTTCTTAGCCGATCCAACCTGCGCGCCGGCATGGACGCGCAGTTCCCGCGCTAAGCCAAATCGGGGATCGGCGGGGGTTGGCCCGGCCAGCATTGACTCGCTGGCGAGCGGCAAGATGATTCTACGCCCGAAGGCGACGGAAAACGTATGAAAGGAGCATCGGAGTGCCAACCAAGCATCCGTGCAGCGTCAGCGCCAGCACACGGGTATTGACTGCGGCGATTGTAGCACTGAGTATCCTGACGGGTTGCGGCGGCCCAGGGGTGAGGCCGGATGCCCCCGTCTCGATGTCGGGTTACGTGGACGCGCTGAACGACTCGCTGGACAAGATGATCGCCGCGGACGACGAGCTCTTCACGTTGTTCGAGGCGTATGCTGGCAAGCCGTACGGTTCGCCGGATACTGCCAACCAGGATTGGCTGTCCCGCGCCAAGCAGGCGATTGTCGCTTATGAAGTCGCATGCAAGTCGATCGATGGGCTGCCGAAGCCGGAGGCGAAGCTCGCGGAGACCGATAAGCAGATGCACGCAATGGCGACAGCGTGCCGGAAGTACAGTTCGGACTTCCAAAAGGCCGTTGAGAGTGAGCCTGAACCGGGCAAGAAGTGGAATGCGGACAGCGCGACGAAGGCCCAGCTTCTTAAGGCGGCGGGCCGGGAGCAGCTTCTGATGTCCGCGACCTCCCATTTCGAGGAGAGCCGTAAGGCGCTGCTTGCGGCAATGGAGGCGCTCTGCGCGGCAGAGCCGGAGGAGGGCAAGCGCTATAAGCAGGAGCTGGACAAGATGAAGGCCGATATGGACGATAAGAAAAAGTGAATGCCGAACCCCCTACTGTGCACGCGGCCACGTCGTAGGCGCGCCGACGTGGCCATCGATTCGGTGTCCCGTCGCAGGTTCGGCGGCGCCCGCTCGCAGGATAGCGGCGTCCACCGACCAGCGGCCGGCTCCGACAATCAATACGAACAGAAGACCGAGCAGCGCCGCGAAGTCCGCGCGAGCCTCATGCAGCATGCTCCACAGCCCGTAGCTTGCGAGCTTCGGAAGCGCGAAGCCCCAGAAGCCGTGGCCCAAGAGGACCGGGACCTTGGTCGTGACGATCGCGACGCAGATGTCGATCAGCAGGGGGGGCGTCGCCAACCGCGTAATCAGACCGACGAGCAGAAGCGCACCACCGAGGATTTCCACGCCAGCGACGAACGGAGCCATTACTGCTGGATCCGGAATGCCGATCTTTTCAAACCGGCCCGCGCCGAGCGCCTCAGGGTACAGGAACTTCTGGATTCCTTCCGAGAGAAACATTCCGCCGATGAGCACTCGGATCAGCACGACGGCCGGATGCGCGTCCGAAGCAAGCAGTCTTCGCCAACTCATTGCCGTCCCTCCTCTTACGGGATAGGACCGACGCGCCGCGAATGGTGTTCCAAAACATGTCGATACGCGGATGCTTCACGAAGATGAAAACTAGAACTGAAACGGATAGCATGGGCGCGGTCGAGGTGCCGGCGAACGTATATTGGGGCGCGCAGACGGCCCGGTCGCTGGTCCACTTCGCCATCACGGACGACCGCATGCCGGCCGACCTGATCCACGCCTTCGGAGTCCTGAAGAAGGCGGCGGCGCTTGTCAACGCGGAGCTCGGCCTGCTCGATCGCGATAAGGCAGACCTGATCGTCTCTGCCGCCGACGAGGTGATCTCCGGCGCGCTGGACGATCAGTTTCCGCTGCGCGTCTGGCAGACCGGGAGCGGCACGCAGACGAACATGAACGTCAACGAAGTGATCGCGAACCGTGCCATCGAGCTGGCCGGCGGGGTACTCGGCAGTAAGAGGCCGATCCATCCGAACGATCACGTCAATATGGCGCAGTCCTCCAACGACGCCTTTCCGACGGCGATGTACATTGCGGCGGCGGGCGCTCTCCGGCGCGAGCTGATACCGGCTGTGAGGCGCGTGCAGGCGGGTATCGAGACGAAGGCGGCCGAGTTTCGCGACGTGGTGAAGATCGGCCGGACGCACCTGATGGACGCGGCGCCGCTAACCGTCGGACAGGAGCTGGGCGGCTGGGCGAGCCTGCTGGACCGCGACGTATCCCGGCTGGAGCAGGCGCTGGATGGTCTGTACGATCTGGCGATAGGCGGCACAGCGGTCGGCACGGGCCTTAACGCGCATCCGGAGTTCGGCGCGCGCGCCGCGGCGGTTATCGCCTCGCTTACGGGCCTGCCGTTCCGCTCGCATCCGAACAAGTTCGCCGCGCTCTCGGCGCACGACGAGCTGGTGTTCGCGAGCGGCGCGCTGACGACCCTGGCCTGCTCCCTCATGAAGATCGCGAACGACGTTCGGTGGCTGGCTTCGGGGCCGCGCTGCGGCCTCGGCGAGCTCGACATTCCGGAGAACGAGCCTGGATCGTCGATCATGCCGGGCAAGGTGAATCCGACCCAGTGCGAGGCGCTCACCATGGCCGCCGTACAGGTGTATGGCAACAACGCGGCGATCGCGTTCGCGGGCTCTCAGGGCAATTTCGAGCTGAACGTGTTCAAGCCGGTCATGATCTTCAACTTTCTCCACTCCGTCGCGCTCCTGCGCGGCTCCTGCGCCGCGTTCGCCGAGCACCTGGTGGACGGAATCGCGCTGAACCGGGAGCGGATCGAGCAGTACGTCAATCGCTCGCTGATGCTGGTGACGGCGCTGACCCCGCGCATAGGGTATGACCGCGCGGCGGAGGTGGCCCATCTCGCAAAGGAGCGGAACATAAGCCTGCGAGAGGCGTGCGTCGAGCTGGGGTATCTCTCCGGCGACGACTTCGACAAGATCGTCGTGCCCGAGGCGATGACGCACCCAGAGGGGCCTCGTTAGAGCAGCATCCGCTCCTTTACGTCCAGGTATCGGTTCACCAGCTCTGCGGAGAGCTTATCGGCCTGCGAGTCGACGACGATGACGCCTCGCTGGGCAAGCATGCCCGTGGCGCGCTGCCGGTCCTCCAGCACCTGGCTGGCCACGGCCTTCTGGAAGACCGTGAGCGGTGACTCGATCTCCTGGCGCGCGGTGCGCACGACCTTTGTATCGAGGAGGGTGACCGTGGCGACGAGGTGGCGCGGCTGGAGCGCCGCGATCTCGTTGATCGTCGTGCGCGACGATTCGGCGTCCCACAGGTCCGTGAAGCAGACGATGAGGGACCGCTTACGCCACCGAGCGCGCAGGTAGCCCAGCGCGCGGCGATAGTCCGGCTCGGCGAACGATGCCTTCGCGTTGTAAAGCGCCTCCATGATCGCATAGACCTGGCCGCGGCCCTTGCGCGGCGGCAGGTAGGTCTGCACGTCGTTGGCGAAGAGCAGCAGGCCGACCCGGTCTTCCGAGAGTGTGGCGACGTAGGCGAGGAGGAGGGCGGCGTTGATGGCGTAATCCAGCTTCTGGATGCCGTCGATCTCGGCGAGCATCGTCCGGCCGACGTCGATCGCCAGAATCACGGACTGCGACTTCTCGACCTCGTAGTTGCGCGAAACCAGCTTTCCGCTGCGCGCGGAGGCCTTCCAGTCGATCCGGCGCATCTCGTCGTCCGGCATATACTCGCGAAGGCTTTCGAACTCCCGGCCGGCGCCCTGCAGTCGCGCGGCCCGAATGCCCACCTGCTGCAGCCTGCCGCGCCGCGCCATCAGAGTAAACGTCGCCGTGTCCACCAGGTTGGGATATACTTTAACGTCCTGCTGCAGCGCCACGAGCGCCAGGCGGTAGACCATGCGCAGCCTGCCACGCAGCCGCAGGTGCAAGTCGCCGAAACGGTAGTCGCCTCGCGTCCTGGGCGTCACGTGGTAGACGGCGGCGTGGCGGCCGCCCGGCGGAAGAGTCACCCGGACCGGCGTGTCTTCGAGATCGGTGGGAATGGAGGCGGGCGGGGTGTCCTGCAGGTCGACGGTCAGGATTCGCCGCGACATGTTGCGCAGGCGGATGCGCACCGGATTGGGCGCGCCGAGCGAGAGGCGTTCATCGACGACGCGTTCTACCTGGAGCGCTTCCGGCGGCGGCAGCGTGAACCAGTCCACCAGCGCGACGACGGCCAACAGGACCGCCCAGCCGATCGCCACGGTGAACAGGTTCCGGTTCAGGCCGCTGAATGCCATCGGGATGGCGCCAAGCGCGAAGAGTGCGATCCAGAGCCGGCTGAACGTCAATGCGATCCTCCACCGCGGCGAGATTCCGCAGCGAGTATTCCGCGCGCCTGTCCGGTAAACCTGCGTGAATTGGGCGCCAGGGTAGGACGGGGCAGTGCTCGCGACCGGGCGTTCTCAACGCCCGGCTTGAAATGACGGCCGCCCCGCGGACGGAGTGCGCTAGGGCGAGCTGTGTTGGTGAACCGCGATGCGACAGGCGGCGCGCTGCTCGATGCAGGCGAGACCAAGGAGATAGTTGTGCGGAAACCGCGGCGGTTGGCGCGCGGGGATCTGATCGGCGTCGTCGCGCCGGCCAGCCCCGTACCGGCGGAGGATCTGGCGAAGGGTGTGGCTCTGATCGAAGAGCGCGGCTACCGCGTGCGCCTCGGCGAGCACGTATTGGCCCGCGCGGAGGAGTGCGACTATCTCGCCGGCCCGGATGCGCAGCGCGCCGCAGACCTCAACCGAATGTTCGCCGACCCGGAAGTCGCCGCGATCTTCTGCGCGCGCGGCGGGTACGGCTCGATGCGCCTCTTCCGTCTGCTGGACTGGGATCGGATCGCGGAGAGCGACAAGCTCTTTGTCGGCTACAGCGACGTCACGAGCCTGCACACGGCCCTCGCCAGCTTCGGACGAGCGACGGTTCATGCGACGATGGTCTCCTCGCTCTGGAAGCTCGGTGCCGCGGCGCTGGAGCAGTTCTGGCGGCTCGTCGAGACGACGGACGCGCCGGTGGAGCTGCCGGCCGACCCCGACGCCGTACAGACGGTCGTGCCCGGAGTGGCGGAGGGCGAGCTCTCGGGCGGAAATCTGTGCCTGCTGACCCAGGCATGCGGATCGCGATTCCAGCCGGATTTCCGCGGCAAGATCGTGCTGCTGGAGGACGTGCACGATGCGATTTACCACGCCGATCGCGACCTGACGCAGCTCTTGAACGCGGGCGTTTTGCAGCAGGCGGCGGGATTCGTGGCCGGCTGTCTTACCGGCTGGCAGAAGCACGAGGCCGATCCGCCGCTCAACACGCCGGCAAAGCTGTGGCAGGGTTTCTTCAGCCGGCTCGGGCGGCCGGCGGTCGCCGACTTTCCGTTCGGCCATGAGCCTGATCCAATCGCGCTGCCGCTGGGCGTTCGCGCGCGACTGGATGCTTCGAGCCGCACACTGACGCTTCTGGAGAGCGCGGTTTCGGATGGCGATTGACCGCCGGTCGGCGCCGGACGCTCGCTTGACTCCTGCCGGGTAAGTTGTTACACTATGGCGGAACAGACCTACACGATGCAAACACTGCTTACCGGATTCGGTCCGTTCGGCGACGTGGAGAGCAATCCGGCGGAACGGCTGGTGCGCCACTTCACCGACAATCCGCTATCTGGGCACGCGCTGACGACCTGCCTTCTTCCGGTGAGCTATCGCCGGTCGGCGCCCTGCCTGCTCGAAGCGATCGATCGCGGCGCGGCGGACGGGCAGCCGTTCGACCTTGTCTGGATGCTCGGCGTCGCGACAAAGAGCGCCATCTGGCGCGTCGAACGATTCGGCCGCAGTGCGAACGGCACGCGGGCGGACGTCGACGGCTGCGTGCCGGATGAGTGCTCCGACCCCGGCGGCGCGGAGGTCTGCGAGGCGACTATTCCCGTGGATGCGGTGGTCGCCGCGCTGACCGCGAGCGGAATACCGGCAGAGCCGTCCGATTCCGCGGGCGGCTTCCTCTGCAACTTTGGAATCTATACGGCGCTGACACACCTGAAGCGGTCTGGCAGCGCCGCGCGCGCCGGCTTCCTGCACATCCCGCCGGACACAGGGACGTTCAGGCAGCCCGCTGCGCACTCCGCGTCGATCGACTTCGCGCAGCAGGTGCACGCTGTAGAGGTCGCGCTGGCGGCGCTCGCGATTCGGAGTCCGAATTGAGCTTCGATCTCAAGGAGTATCTGACCGACCGACGCCGCGCGATCGGGGAGGCGCTGGAGCGGTCACTGCCGTCCGCCGATGCGCGGCCGGCCCGGCTGCACGAGGCGATCCGGTACAGCGTACTCGCGCCGGGCAAGCGTCTGCGGCCGACGCTCGTGCTCGCCGGCGCCGAGGCCGCGGGCGGCAGCGCGGCGGACGTGATGCTGACGGCCTGCGCGCTCGAGTGCATCCATGCGTTCAGCCTGATCCACGACGATCTGCCCTGCATGGACAATGACGACTATCGCCGCGGCCGACTGACGAACCACAAGGTATTCGGCGAGGCACTGGCGCTGCTCGCAGGCGACGCTCTGCTGGCCCTTGCGTTCCAGCTCATCGCCGACAATGCAGCTACGGCGCCGCCGGAGCGCGTGCTGCCGACACTGCGGCTGGTGGCAGAGGCCTCCGGGACCTGGGGCATGGTCGGCGGCCAGGTTGTGGACATGGATTCACAGGGCCACGAAGTGACCCCTGAGACGCTTCGCTACATCCACGAGCACAAGACCGGCGCGCTTCTTACGGCCTCCGTAATCTCCGGAGCGATGCTCGCCGGAGCGACGGAGGAGCAGCTCGGTCCGCTTCGGGCCTATGGCGGACACATCGGGCTTGCCTTTCAGATCGCGGACGACATACTTGACGTGACCGGCGACGAGGCCCGGATCGGCAAGCCGGTGGGCAGCGACGAGGAGCGGGACAAGGCCACGTACCCTCGGCTTTATGGCCTCGACGAATCGCGGCGCCGCGCGCACGCCGAAGTCGAGGCGGCCGTAGTGGCGCTGAGCGGCTTCGATGCGGGCGCCGAGCCGCTGCGCGCGATCGCGCGGTACATTGTCGAGCGAGACCTATAGGGCAACCAATTCAGCTTATGCGCGTAATCGTACTGGGTGTCGGCGGCGTGGGCGCGATGGCGGCGTGGCAGCTTGCCGCAGCCGGCTGCGAAGTGATCGCCCTGGAGCAGCACCAGATCGATCACGATCGCGGCAGCTCGCACGGCGACAGCAGGATCGTCCGTAGGGTCTATCACGACCCGGACTACACCCGCATGATGGGCGGCGCCTACGCGCTCTGGTCCGAGCTGATGGCGGACGCCGGAGATAATCGGCTATTCGTGCCGTGCGGTGGAATCTATTTCGGGCCGGCGTACGGCCCCGATCTTGCGGAGGCGGAAGCGGCGCTCAATGCGGCGGATGTGCCGTACGAGCGCTTCGACGCCGCGGAGTGCGCGCGCCGCTACCCGGCCGTGCGGCTGGAGCCGGACGAAGCAGCGCTCTATGAGCCGAGCATGGGATACGCCCGGGCCTCGCGCGCGGTCCGGGCAGCAGTGGCGCTGGCCGCGCGCCTCGGGGCGACGGTCCGCGAAGCGAGCCGCGCTGCTGCAATAGAGCCGGGGAGCGCCGGTGTTGCGGTGCGCCTCGACACCGGCGAGCGCATCGAGGCGGACAGGCTGGTCGTCGCCGCAGGTCCTTGGACCGGTCCGCTGCTGCACGCGCTCGGCGTCGAGCTGCCCATTACGGTCACGCGGCAGCCTTACGTCCATCTGGAGCCGGCGCGGAGGCCGGAGCTGTTCGGCGAGGACAGGTTCCCGGTCTGGATCGACTGCGGCGCGAACGCATACGGTTTCCCGCGGCTGGGCGACCTGCCCGGCGTCAAGATCGGAATCCACGACTTCGGCGAGGCGACCGATCCGGAGTCCGTCGCTCGCGGGGTGCGTCCCGAAGACCGCGCCACAGCAATCGCGTACGCGGAGCACCGGTTCCCGGATCTCAGCGACACTTCGGTGTACGAGAAAGTGTGCCTCTATTCGGTCACGCCGGACACGCACTTTATAATCGATACAATGCCCGGCTGCGACCGGGTGATAACTATTAGCGCGTGCTCCGGACACGGCTTCAAATTCACGCCCCTGATGGGCCGGATCGCCGCGGATATGTGCACCGGCCGGCCGCCGGATTACGACCTCGGCCGGTTCCGGCTGGCGCGTTTCAGTAAGAGATAAAGTCAACCAGCAATGCAACTCGTCAGGTCTCTCGCGGCTCTGCTCGCTCTCCTTTTCGCCGTCAGCTCCGGATCCTCATTTGCCGAACCGCCCACCGAACCTGCGCCGCCCGGCCAGCCGGCGCCGGCTTTGCCCAACTCCTGCACAATCGACTTCAGCGGGACGCTGGAGGCGCCTGCCGGCCGCCACGGATTCCTGCAGACCTCAAAGGAGGGCCACTTCGTCTGGAGCGACGGTAAGCGGGCCAGGTTTTGGGGAATCAACGTCTCGAGTACGCGGCTGGATATCCCGCCGCGCCAGATCGAGCAGGTCGCCGCGACATTTGCCCGCGCCGGGCTGAACCTGGTCCGGCTAGAAGCGATCGACAATCGCAACTGCCTGCTCGGCAAGACCGACGCCCCGGACTCGCAGCACTTCGACCGGCACTACCTCGACTGCCTGGATCACTGGATGGACGCTCTCCGGCGCCACGGCATCTACTACTACCTGGACCTGCTGGACTTTCGGACGTTCAAGCCGGGAGACGGCGTCCTCAACACGGAGACATTCGATCGTGGCGCGCGCCCGTATGCCCTCTACGATAAGTTTCTGATCCAGCTCCAGAAGGAGTACGCGACACGGCTCCTCACGCATCGCAATCCCTACTCGCATCTGCGTATCGTGGACGACCCCGCCTTCGTGCTAGTCGAGATTTGCAACGAGCACGGCTTCTTCCTCTACCCGGAGAAGCTTGAGAGCCTTGTCGAGCCGTACGCCTCCGACTTGATCGGCCGGTGGAACGACTGGCTGATTGCGCGTTACGGAGGCCGGGAGCAGCTCGCGGAGG
>DATGJU010000123.1:0-12455 GCA_035295045.1 Chthonomonadaceae bacterium | reverse complement strand
CACCACCACGACGTAGAGCCGTCTACCGTGGAGGCGATCCTTGTCATCTGCGGCGACCAGATATCCGCGGCCCGGCCCGGCGCGCGCCGAGAGACGCTCGAGACCTACGTGAAGCGGCTCAAGAAGCTGGAGGAGATCGGCGAGGGTTTCCAGGGCGTCGAGAAGACCTTCGCCGTTCAGGCCGGCCGCGAGATACGCGTCATCGTGAAGCCGGACCAGCTCGACGACCTGGAATCGATGCGCCTTGCGCGCGACATGGCGAAGCGCATCGAGGAAGAGATGGAGTATCCCGGCCAGATCAAGGTGACGGTGATCCGCGAGACACGGGCGGTGGACTATGCGAAGTAGGCCGCGGCGCGTAACGCTTCAGGCGTCCGTTCCGTCTCAATGGTCGACGTGAGGGCCGGCAAGACGGTCGACGCGGCAGTCGATTAGAAAGTTCTGCGCGACACGATGCGAATCCTGATGGTCGGCGACGTCGTAGGAAAGCGGGGGCGCGAGGTGACGATGGAGCGCCTGCCGGCGCTCCGAGCGGAACATCAGATCGATTTCGTGATCGTCAACGGCGAGAACGCGGCGGGCGGGATCGGCATAACGCCGGACATCGTCACCGTGATGCTCCAGCGCGCCCGCGTACAGGTCATCACCCTGGGAAACCATGCCTGGGGCAAGCGAGACATCTACCCGACCCTCGACTCGGAGCCACGGCTGCTCCGACCCGCGAACTATCCGCCGGGCGCTCCCGGGCGCGGATACGGCATCTTCGAGGGGACGGATGGACCGATCGGCGTGATCTCACTGCAGGGGCGGACCTTCATGGAGCAGGTGGACGACCCGTTCCGCGCCGTCGACGCCATTCTGGCCGACATGGCCGGCAAGGTCGCTATGATTGTGGTAGACTTTCATGCGGAAGCCACGTCGGAAAAGCAGGCGTTCGGCTGGTACGTCGACGGCCGTGTGAGCGCCGTTATCGGGACACATACGCATGTCCAGACCGCCGACGAGCGCATCCTTCCAGGCGGCACCGCGTATCTAACGGATGTGGGAATGACAGGGCCGATGGACTCGATCATCGGCGTCCGGCGGGACATCGTCATCCCGAAGTTCTTGAGCGGCCTTCCTGCGCGATTTGAAGTGTCGGACGAGGAGGCGCAAATCTGCGGCGCGATCGTGGATGTCGACCCCGCGAGCGGGCGCGCGCGTTCGATCCGGCGCATCCAGTCGCCCGCGCTGCGCGCTACGTCCAGCCACTGACGCCGCGTTCGGCGATGGCGCGCTTCGCCAGCGGCCGGGTCTGTTTGCTGAACAGTTGAGCTTCTCGCGGTTCAATTCGCGTTTCACGATCAAGGGATCCTATTCAGGAGGAGATGGGTTATGAAGCACTTCGGTCACGTGGGGCGGCGCTCGACGTGGTGGCGCGCTGCGGTCGGCGCCTCAGCGGCTGCGCTCTTGCTCGCCGCAGGCGGAAGCGCCTTGTCGCAGCCCGCGCAGCGAAGGACGCCCAAGCTGCCCGTCAGCCTCGTCATCTATCGCGGCGATTCGCTGCAGACCTCCGGTATTTCGCTTGGCGCGTGGGGCAGTGGAAGCGTCGAGACGGATACGAGCAAGGTGTTCAACGGCACGGAGTCGATCAAGCTCGTCACGCATGGCCTCTACCAGGGCGGGGCGATCAATCTCACGCGACCCGTTAATCTCGGGCCGTATCTTGGCAACAAGGCGAACTACCTTACCGTCGCGCTCTACGTGCCGCCGCCTATCAACAATCCCGGCGGTCCCGGCGGAGGCGGAATAGGGTCGCCGTCCGTGGGCGGCAGCCCCGGTCTTTCGGGCTATCCCGGCTACGGCGGAGGGAGCTCCGGTGGTCCCTACGGCGGCGGCAAGGGGCCAGGTTTAGGCGGCGGCGGACAGATTCAGACCCAGAAGAACCGCAAGCTGGAGAACCTCCGGATCGTGATGGTGAGCACGGGCGGCAAGACCATCGAGGCGATGCTGCCACTCGAGAACGCGACCGAAGAGGAGGGGTGGAAGATTCTTTCTATTCCGGTCGCGCTGATACCGAACCTGACGGCCGACGACGCGCAGATCCAGTCGCTCCGACTTTTCGGCGACGCGCCGACGACGCTCAATGTTGGAAGCATCGGGGTGGTCGAGGATAATTCGCCGATTCAGCTGGAGCCGATCAACGACAAGACCGTGCAGCGGCTGGCCCGCTACCAGTACCTCGCAACCGCGAGCGCCGGTGTGACGCCGCTCGTGTTCTCTTGGGACTGGAATGCCGCCGACGGCATCCAGGACGAGACGCGTGGCCACAACGTGACTCACGTGTTCCGCAGGGCGTCGGTCGACGACCAGGGACGGACGACAGACTTTGTGGTAACGGTGACCGTTTCCGACCTGTACGGCATAAAGGCGCCGGCAAAAACCTCGTTCAAGGTCCACGTGACTCCGTAGGCGGCCGGATACCCGGATAAGGCGCCGAAAATAGCGACCGGTCCAATTTCGGACCGGTCGCTTTACTGCGTCTTGCGCGTCAGAGCCGGCAGAGCGGTCAGAATCCCTCGGCCGACGTAGCGCCGTACTTGCGCACGATCCGCATGATCTCTTCCTCCGGAATGTCCCCGGAGTTCTCGATGTGCAGGAGGACGCTTCCTGACTTCAGATGGTCGTCGAGGAGGCGCGCCTTGTGCGGCGGAACTCCGAGATCGGCCAGGTAGCCGTAGACGCCGCCCGCAATGCCGCCCGCGACGCCGGTCGCGGCTGCGAGGCCGGCGACGAGCGCTCCCGTGCCCGCAACCAGCCCGACTCCCGGAATCATGACCGCCGCGATGCCCAGCAGAATGCCCAGTCCGACGCCGATTCCTGCGCCGCCGGCCGCGCCCTGTGCCGCGTCGGCCAGCGTGGTCGTGCTGAGACCATCGGCGGCATGCGGGCGGTCGCTCTTCATGTCGATGATGTGCGGGCGCGACACGTGTTCCACGATCTCCTGCGGCGTGTTCGGCGGCAGCATTGTCGCGCCGAGATGCATTGGCGTAGGCGGCGGTATATCGTAATCAAGCGGCGCCGAAGGCAGATCGTCCGGCCCGGCGAGACCCGGCTCTCCGGGAAGCGAAGGCGCTGCCACGTATGCGGCCTGGCGCCGTTCCGCGACTGCGCTCGCCGTGCCGCTCGATATCGTGCCGGGGAGCGGTACCGACGGCGGCGGCCCGACGTCGACCGGCGCCGGCCGATCCGCAAGCGAGACCGGCTGCTGGAACACTGTGGGGTGAACCAGGGGGTCGGAGATGACGAAGCTCACGTCCTCGGCGCGCACGCCATGGTCAAGAAGCGCGCCCGCGGCGCGCTCCGCGTCGTGCTCCGTATCAAACGTTGCATATATCGCATGTGCCATGTTCGTCTCACTTTCTGCGGGCTTTCGCGGCCTGCAAATACGGTCCTGAGCGAGCCAGTATTTTGAAGAAAGGACGTAGCAGCCAGCGGTCAGGTTCCTCCTTTTGCCCGTGGCCGCGAGCGAGTAATTGGGGAACCATGCGCTGCGCCGGGGCGTCAGATGCGTGTGAGGCGGTGCTCGGCGGTTAGTCTTCGGTGAGCAGCCGCCAATACTTTGAAGATAGCGCGTTGCGGCCAGCAGGCCTTTGGCCGTGGGGGCCGCTATGGTGCAGGATGCGAGGATGAACAGATGAACGAACAGGCAGGTCAGGGCGGATGGATGGAGGCGATTCGCGGTCAGCACGTGACCGTCCTGACGCACTCCTACGGCGAGGAGAAGTCGGACACGGGGACCCTCCTGCGCATCTCCGATGGATGGCTTCAGGTGGTGAAGGATAACGGTGAGATGATACTCATCCCATCGACCGCGATCCGCCTGGTGAAGCTGCTGGACCTTACGCATCGCGCGACGGCCACCGAGCGGCTCCTGCAGCAGGAGCACGCCCCGCGCGCGTACGTTGCGGCGACGGAGCCGGGTCCGCGCCCGCTCGCGCCGGACGAGGCTGCCGTGCTCTAGGGCCGAGTCATGCCGCTTCCGGCGCCGCTCCGTTGCTGGTTACCGGGTCGAGGGTCTCGCCGCACTCCGGGCAGTAGCGGAACGTGACGTTCGTGACGACCTCGCCGCAACTGCGGCAGGTCCGCCTACCCGCGTCGGTGTCCCGGCGCGGGTAGTCGCCACGGAGAAGCCGGCGGTACTGCTCGCTCTCGGACCATTCGCGGATTTCGCGCGCGCGGAGCGCCGGGAACGGGTGCGTCTGCTGCTGAAGCATGGTGAACTTGTAGTAGAGCGACAGGAAGTCCTCATCCATGTCCTCGAACTGGTCGGCCTGCTTGGTGAACTCCTCTATGTTGAGATCGTCCGCCAGCTTGTGCGAGCCTGCCACCAGCTTGAGCAGTCCCGAAATGCATACGTCGGCGTCCTGTGCGACGAGGAGGCCCGCGCGGTCCGCCGTCAGCTCCGACTTGCGGAACCAGACGTATAGCGCGAAGACCAGCGCCTGCGTCAACATCGCGCCCGGAACCGAGAGGAATCCCGCCATCTCCTTCAATATGGTCGCGAGCAGGATCGCCATGGTCCGGTAGAGCATGTGCTCCGCCTTGATGTGGCCCAGCTCGTGACCGATCACTTCCAGCCGCTCCGTCTCCGTCAGCATGTCCACGAGAGAGGTGCTCATCACGAGCGTATGACGCTTCATTCCGAATGCAAACGCGTTTGGAAACGGCGTCTGGACAAGGTAGAACTCGGGCTCGCTAACGTCGAGGATAGAGCAGGCCTCCCGCAGGTCGTTGTAGAGGCGCGAACACTGCTTCGGTGAGACGCGCAGACTATCGCCGGTGAACATGATCCTGACGTATCGCTCGGCGCCTACGTCCGACAGCCACCGGAGGAGCCGGTCGAGGCCGGGCGTGCGCCGGAGCGCCTCCAGTGCGGCGCGATCCGCGGGATGCTCGAACGCTGCGCTGGAGAGGCCGGGGAAGCGGACGCGGGCCGGCAGTACGATACCAGGTGCGGCAGTCATTGCGAGTCGCCTCCTTCGGTCTGATTCTCGCCCGCCGGGCCGTTATTCGCCTCGGGCTGCGCCCAGTCGCGATGTGGCCGGTCGGCGGATGCCTCCGCGGCTTGCGGCTGCGCGGTTTCGCCGGCCGCCTGGCCGATGTCCGCCCCGCCAGGCTCGGCCGGGGCAGCCGCGCCGCCCTCCGTGATCGCGACGATCACGGCCTCACGCGCGGCCGGGTCGGTACTGGCGCCAGCCGCCTCTGGGGCTGCGGCGTCCGCCACGGCGGCGCCGAAGCCGGCCGGCTCTAGCTCTTTCCCACAGTAGGGGCAAAATCGGGATACTCGGTCGAGCACCTGGTCGCAGTGCGGGCAGACGCTTTGCGTCGGTGAGGTCCGCGAGCGGGGGCGCGTGGCAGTGAGCGACGTGAACACGTTCGCAAGCCGCCGCGCGCTCGCCACGTTCTCCGCGCCGGCAAACCGCAGTCGGAAATGCTGGTCGCTCACAAGCCTGATGTTCAACCGTCCACACGACTCGGCGCCGAACGTCTCTACGTCCGAAAACGCGATCGACTGGATTTCGCCGAGTGGGAACGAGTGCGGGAGTATCTCGTTGGGCCGACCGCTCTCCGGCTGGACGTGCTGGAGCACGATGCGCCGCTCAGTCAGGCCGACGTTCACGTCCGGCGCGAACAGTGCCTCGAAGCCGACCGTCAGCTTCCCGCGCAGGCCGCCGGCGATCTTGCCGCGGGCGAACTCCAGAAGCTGCTCGTCGGCCTCGATGAGCGCGCGCAGGCCGGTGACGATCTGCGCCTGGAGCGCGCGCCGCTTGGCCCGGACCTCGCCTGCACGCTCCGTCTTATCTCGACTTTTCTGATCGGACGTGTTGATCATGAGTTGAATCTCCCGCAGGCGCATTTCCGTGGAGCGGCCGAAACTGGGCGCGATCGTCCGGAATCGATTCTGCGATGGCTCTGGGAGTGAGCCTTTCCGGTCCTCGACGCGGAATCCGCGAGCGACGACCTAACTCACCTACGACGCCGCGCTTCCCATGGTTTCGCCGGCCGGGGCACGACCGCCGCGGAAGGTATAGTGTGGAAGGTATAATAAGGTATGGAATCAGGAATGGAAGGCCCGAATGCTCCGACAAGGGAGCCCGCCGGTTCGGGCGCCCGGCCGGCAACGGCCGGTGCCGCGCGCAGACCGCGGCGGTTGCGGCGCGCGGTCGCGATCTTCCTTTGCTTCGCCCTGGCCATCATCCTCTTCGTCTGTTATATCGGAGTATTCGGCGGAAACGTGCACGCCATTCAGCCCGGCCGGGCATATCGGAGCGCCACGCTTACCGGGTTCAGCTATAACAGCTTATCCGCGCGCCTCTTTGGGAACGACCTGGACTCGGTGATCCGCCGCGACCACATCGGGACCGTGGTGTGTTTGCGATCCGGCTCCGCGTCCGACGACTGGTACCGGGAGGAGCTGGCGATCAGCCGCCGCGACGGCGCCGATCATCGGGACATCCCGTTCAGCGCCCGTGCAATGCCCTCGCCCGGAACCCTCGTCAAGCTGCTCGATACATTCGACCACGCACGGTATCCGATCCTGCTGCATTGCCAGGCCGGCGCCGATCGAACGGGACTTGCGAGCACGCTTTACGCGACGCTGTACGAACATGAGCCGCTCGATCGCGCGGAGTCCGAAGAGCTCACGTGGCGCTACGGACACTTCCCGGTAGGGAGGACGCGCGCAATGGACGATTTCTTCAGCCTGTATCGCCGTGACGCGAATGGAATGGACCTGCGGACCTGGATCCTGACGCGTTACCCCAAGCTGTTTCGGCAGCAGAGCGGCGCCGCGCCGGAGTGATATCAAACGATCCCCGTGCCTCGCATCGTCACTATCGGTGGCGGCCTTCCGATACGGAGTGAACCTTTCTCGCCCGTCCTGCAACGAAACAGGTGACGGCGCAGGACCGGCGCCTGATTCGCAGTTCACGACCTATTTCCGAAGGTGCGGACCAGCGGCCAAAAGAGCAGTTGACAGAGCCGTGTGAACCTGTTACAATGCATTCCGGCAACGGAACACCTCTATCGCACTCTTCAATCTCGCAGCGCAAGATTGGCCGGCGGACGGTCGCTCACAATAGGCGGCGCGCCGCTAGAACGTCAACACCCCCGCGAACATAGACGCGGCACTCTCGAGGGACACAACAGATGGCAGGCGGATCGTATGTCGGTCTCGATATCGGCTCCACGCAGATCAAGGTCGCGGAGGTCCGGCGCTCCGGCAGGGGCCTGGAAGTCACCGCGCTCGGCATCGCGAAGACGCCCGTGGAAGCCTACGAAAACAACCTGATCGTGGACGTTCCGATCCTCAGCAAGGCCGTAAAGGCGCTTCTCAAGCAGGCGGGAGTTTCGACCAAGCAGTGCGTCAGTTCTATCTCGGGCCAGTCGGCGGTCGTGGTCCGCGTGATCGAAGTGCCGAAGATGAACGCGGCCGAGCTTAAGACCACGATGGAGTACGAGGTCGAGCGCAACGTTCCATTCGCCTCGGGCGGCGGCGGCGGCGTGATCACAGACTATGTGCCGATCGATCGGCCGGAGGGCGTGGCGGATGGCCAGAACATGGAGGTCCTGCTCGCCGCCGCGCAGCAGGATACCATCGACCGGCACGTCGAGATGCTGTTCGCAGCCGGCCTAAAGCCAGTCGCGATCGACGTCGAGCCCCTTGCGGTCGGGCGCACGCTCCTCGAGACCGGCAACGACCAGCAGGCTCCCGGCCACACGGTCGCGATCGTCAACATCGGGGCGAGCATTTCGGACGTGGGAATCTACCGCGACAAGCTGCTCTGCTTCTCGCGCATCGTTCCGATCGGGGGCGACACCTTCACTCGCGCCATTGGCGAGCATCTGCAGGTGGACCTCGAGACCGCTGAGCGGTACAAGCACGAGGTCGCAGAGGTAGTCGTGGACCCGACGGGCGGCCAGCCGATGTTCCACATGGAGCAGACTTTCGGAGGCGGCGGGGCCGGCTTCCACGATTTCACGCAGCCGCAGGAATCGATCCCGCAATCGACGACAGAGGCTTCGCCTTCAGGCCGCACGCCATTCCTCGTCCAGGGCCAGCAGGCGCCTTCCACACCCTCCTCGCCGTCAGGGCGCATGCCGTTCGACTTCTCGACGCCGGGCGAGGCGCCGCCGGAGCAGAGCGGGCCGGACTTCGGCCATCCGGCCGATCTGCAGCAGGACAGCAACCGGATGCCGCCTGCGAACCAGCCGGAGCAGGGCTTTTACCAGCCGCCGGGCCAAGATCCCAACTCCTTCCAGCCCGTTGCGCCGCCAGCGCACGATCCGAACTTGCCGGTGCTTGCGCCTTCGCAAGGAAACGACGCGCTGAAGCAACATGTGTCCGCGGCGATCAACGCGGTGCTCGTCGATCTCGCGTCCGAGTTGAAGCGCTCCGTGGACTACTACCGCTCCCGCGCAGGCGACGCGCCTGTCCACGAGGTGCTGTTGGTCGGGGGATCGGCCAAGCTGCATGGGCTGGCGCCGTACCTTGAGTCGATGCTGGACAACATCCCGACCCGCGTCGCAGACCCACTTCAGAACGTGACGGTAACTGCGAAGCAGATGTCCAACCAGCAGCTCGTGGACGCGGCCTCCATGTTCCCAGTCAGCATCGGGCTCGGAGCGCGGGACCTGATCTCCGTACCGGGCAAGAGCAAGAAACGGTGAGTCGCGGTCCGGCCCGCCGGGCCAAGCCGCAATCGCATTCAACCTTTGAGAGAGTTCGACAAAGCAGGAGACCACTCGATGCTGCGCATCAACCTGTTGCCGCCATACATATACGATCGGGCGAAGAAGCTTCCGTGGATCATCGGCTCCATCTTGCTGATCCCGTTGACGCTCGCTCTGCTGCTGCTGTGGAACGCGTCGGTCCAGGCTACATTGAACCAGGCGCTCGCCCGTAACACGGACGCGACCAACAACCAGAGCGAATACAACCGGCAGGACGGACTGGTGAAGGCAGAAAAGGCCGCTCGCGCCGTGACGCAGTCCAAGCATGACTTCGTGGAGAACGCGATCAAGTACAACCAGTCGTGGCCCGCCGTCTACAACCTGATGCGCAACGTAACATCGCCCAAGATCCTGCTGAAGTCCATGAGCCTCTCGGACGATCACAAGTCGGTCAACTTCGCCGGCTGGTGCACCTATGAAGAGGATCTCGTGCGCTGGTGGATCTATCTGCGCAGCCAGGGCACCACATTCACCGATGTCCATATCCGCCTTCCTGAGCACCCTTGGCCTCCGAAGGATGAGCCGGTTGCAGGCGGCGGCGGTGGAGCGGCCGGAAGCGGCGGCATGGCGGGCAGCGGCGGCATGGCGGGCAGCGGCGGCGCGGCTGGCAGCGGCGGCGCGGCTGGCAGCGGCGGGTCGGCGAGCGCGGTCGGCGGCATGTCGATGGGCGGCGTGGGCGGCGGCATGTCCGGCGGTGGCAACTCTGGCGGAATGGGCGCAGGCAGCGGCGGCATGGGGTCGGCCGGCGGCGGCTCGTTCGGGGGAAGTAACAGCCAGAACGCCGTCGGACCCGAGATCATAGAGGACCGCAAGGGCTTTAACTTCACGGCGTTTGCCACGCTGGCGAAGCCGTTCGCCGGCGGCATACCCGTGCCGACCTGGCAGACAGCAGCGCCCGGCGGCCAGAACGGCGGCGGCGCAGGCGGCGGTGGCGTGATGGGAAGCGGCGGCGCGGGCAGTGGCGGGGCAGCGTTCGGCAATCCGAACGCGAGATAGGAGATACCGAAGATGGCTACTGCAATGAACCGGCTCCTCTGGTGGCACTGGCTGCTGATCGGCTTCGGCGCGTCTCTGGTGCTGTTCCTGATACTCTACTTCGCGATGATCCGCCCGGCGACCATCAAGACGACGGAGACTAACGCGGATTCGCAGAGCAAAGAGGACGCGGGCGGAACGCCCGACAAGATCGCTCAGAAGAAGGCCGAGCTGAAGAAAGAGCAGGCGAATACGAAGAAGGTCGACGCCGATTGGGAGACCTATGCCAGCTACTACATGCCGGACATCCGATACAACAAGGATGTGCTTCGCGCCTACGAGGGGACGCAAGGCACCGGCACGCTGCTCGTGAACGGCAAGGAAAAGGGCGTGAAGGACCTGCCCGAGGAGTGGGGCAAGTGGATTTCAAAGTGGTACTCGGCGCAGGGTCCCAAAATCGAGAAGGGCGGCCTCAAACCCGGTATCATCCCGCTGACCGGGTTTCCCATCGAGGCGTTCTCGCCGGATCCGAACGACGTGTCGAAGCTGACCGCAATCGCGTTCCCACAGACCAAGCCGTGGGCCGTCGAGGTCTCCGCGACGAACTTCGACGCGGCGATGAACCACCTGGAGCGGTTCAATCATATCCGGCAGCATGGCATGCCGATCGTGGATAACGTCGCGCTTGCCGGCCAGAGCCCCGATCTACGCGTACGGTATGATCTGAAGTTCGTGGTCATTCCGCCCGTGGCTCCGCCCCCGTCCGATCCGAAGATCGATGCGACCGGCGCACCCGCTGGCGGCGGTGGCGGCGGCGGAGGCGCGTCTCCGATTGGCGGCGGCGGCGGTGGGCGTGCGGGCCGGCAGCCGGTTATGTGAGAGTGCAGCTCCGGCGATCATGCCGGCTGGAAATCGGAGCGGTCGTCTGTGCGCCGCCGGAGCGGCGCGAACAGGGGAACATCAACGTGGACAAGCAGTTTAGCAGGATATTGGGGCTCGGCGGAATCGGGCTGGCCGTGATTCTCGCTGGCGGATGTAAGGCGCCTGCGCCGGACGAATCCGCGGCGCCCGTTATGCCGCCGGCACGTAAGCCGAACGCGACGGCCGGTGGCCCGATGAGCCCGGCTGGCGCGCCTGGTAAGGCGCCGGGCGGCGTGGCGAAGGGTAAGGAGGCCGGCGCTCCGGCCAGGCCCGGCGCCAAGGGCACGGACGGCAAGTCGCCCGCGGGCGGCGCCCCGAAGATGGCAAAGGGCAACACGGATCCCTTTGCGCCGGGCGGCGCCCGCCCCGCGGCACCGACGGCAATCGGGGCTGCGCCGGGTACGCCGGCTAGCGCGGCGGACACCTCGGCGATGGTCGCCTATTCGGGGCACCGGCGCGATCCGTTCCTGATCGACTGGAAGAAAAAGCCGATTCCGCCCGACGTGTTCGACCAGGCGATGCTCGAACCGATTCGTCTCGCTTCAGCCGAGATCGAAACCCCGCACCCTCAGCCGTATGAGGTCCGCGAGCAGCCGGAGATGCGCGTTTCGGGGATTATGACCGGCGACGGCGTGTTTGCGATCCTGGAAACGGGTGGCGGCAAAGTCGACGTCGTAAAGCCCGGCAGTTCTGTAGAAATTGAGGTTGGCGGGCAAACCAAACGCACATATAATGTCGTCTCTATAACCAAGGACAAGGTAAAGCTTCGCAGCCAGGTCGGGAACGTGATCTATACCCAGGAGGTGCCCCTCAGCGACGTGGCCGTGGGCTCGGCGCCGCGAGGCGGATTCCCGAGCGGTCCCGGCGGCGTCGGCGGCGGACCATCTAGCGGCGGATTCGGAGCGGGCGGAGCGATGGGCCTGCCAGGCTCCGGCGGCGGCGGGTTCGGACCGGGCAACTCCGCGGCCGGCTCCGGCGGACGCGGAAGAGGGCGCTAAGCAGCGCGGCGCCATGCGGTCAGGCGGACAAAAATAATTCGCCCGCGACGCCAGGCGCGCTATTCTGCTGCACCGAAACTGGTATAATGTTCAATGTTACGCCCGGTGTTCCGCTTGCGCCTGGGAATCATCCATCACGTTAGCACTTTGGCTCTCGACCATAGGAGATCAGCATGGCAAATCGCATTGGCCTATTCAGCCTCACTTCGCTAGCCCTCGCCGGGCTGGGGATGGTGGCGATGCCGGTCTGCGCGCGGGCACAGGATACGGGCGCCGATCAGGCGACGAACGATCAGTTGAACAAGCCGATCAACCTGGATGTTCGCAGCGCCAACCTGTATTATGCCCTTACCCTCATGTTCGACCAGCTCAAGGTCGGCAACTACACGATTCCGGAGCAGCTCAAGCAGATGGAGGTCAGCGCGCACTTCACCGCCCTGCCGCTGCGCACGGCTCTGGAGACGCTGCTCAAGAACAGCGGCTACACCTACAAGGTCGATGGCGGCGTCTACAGCGTTGTGCCGAAGGCCGTGGATACTCCCGAAGCGCCGGTCGATAAGCCGACCGATGTGGACACGACGATCAAGGGCAAGAAGATTTATCGCCTCACCAGCAACCAAATCATCTTTAACTCGGTAGACATCGTAACCCGTATCGGCGGGCGCGTACTGCCTAGCTCAGTCGGCTCGCAGAACGGCCAGCAGGGCGGCGGCCTCGGCGGGTTCGGCGGCGGCGGCCTTGGTGGCGGTGGCTTGGGCGGCGGACTCGGCGGCGGCCTCGGTGGGT
>DATGJU010000122.1:0-8742 GCA_035295045.1 Chthonomonadaceae bacterium | reverse complement strand
CAGACGATGACCACGTCGTCGCAGGACTTGAGCCGGCGCACCTGGCCGCCGCTGATCGGGTAGCCCTCGGCAACTCCCGTCGATAATACGCGCTCGAAGTGCTGCCGCTTCAACTTCGGATCGGAATAGGGAGCAAGAAGTACAAGGGTAGGCATGATCCCTCCCGGCGCGGTTACGGGCCGACCGCCGGTCCGCCCGGAGTCTCGCGATCCCCGCCGCCGACCGGCATGAGGCTGTCCTGCGCGGCGTTCACAATGGCCCCGGCCGTCTCGGTCATGATGCTGCCGACTTCGATTTCAAGCGTCGACTTCTTCCCCGCGGTAACGGACGCACGTGCGTCCACGGTAGCCTGCGCGGCAGCGTGGGGATGCGGGGCCGGCTCCGTGAATCCTAACGTACCGCAAACTCAGCAAGATTCGGCGGGCCAACTGGCGAATTTACGGACAGACTGTTGCATCCACTTCGCTGCGATTGGGGAAACCTGAACCGCCATGCCGATACCGAACACCTCGCGCCTCTCCGTGTCCACGTTCAGCCTGCACCGCGTCCTCGGCGTGAACTACCGCGATCTGCCGGGCGACGACGGCGCGCGGCCCTGCACCGTGGTCTACGGCCAGCCGACCTGCACTCTGCTGGACCTGCCGGACCGCATCGCGGACGCCGGTATCTTCACGCTCGAAATCTCGCACCCGCACCTGCCCAGCCGCGAGACCGGCTACCTGGAGGAGCTGCGCGGCCGGATCCGGGAAGCCGGCGTTACGCTGCTCTCTCTCCTGATTGAAGCGGGCGACGTGACGGACCCGGAGCACGGCGAGCGGGACCAGGAGTGGATTGCGGGCTGGCTCGAGACGGCCGGAAAGCTCGGCGCGCAGCGGGCCAGAGTAATCGCCGGCAAGCAGCCCTACACGCGGGAATCGCTGCATCGCAGCACGGAGGCCATGCGCGCGCTGGCCGCGGTGGCCGCGGAGCACGGCGTGCGGCTGACCACCGAGAACTGGTTCGCGCTGCTCTGCTGCCCGGAGGCGGTCAAATCGCTGCTGGACGCGCTCGGCGGATCGGTCGGCTTCAACCTGGATTTCGGCAACTGGAGCGGCCCGACGAAGTACAACGACCTTGCGGTGATCTTCCCCTACGCCGAATCGATCCACGCGAAGTGCGCCTTCTCGGCCGGCTACGCGCCGGACGGCGCCGACTTCCTGCGCTGCCTCGAGCTGGCACGTGCCGCAGCGTTCCGGGGACCGTTCACGCTGATCTACGATGGGCCGGACGACGACGAGTGGAAGGGCCTCGCGATCGAGCGTGAGTTCGTGCTGCCGTTCCTCTGATTGCGCCGCTAGCGATCCTCTTCAAAAATGACGTTGTTCGCGTGCCGGCCCGCGATCTCGCGCTGCGCCTCCGTTCGGACGGTCCATGCGAGGACGGGCATGCCGCGTTCTCGGGCGCGCGTTACCGCCGGATGCGGCAGATCGTCGACGCGGTAGGCGACGAAGTGCGGCTGCGTCGAGCGCGCCAGCGGAATGCCCGCCGGGCGCGCCGAGAGCTGTCCGCGGACGATCTCGGGCGCCCGGAGCCGCAGCCACCGGACTGAGAGCGGGTTGAACGACTGCAGCGCCAGCTCGCCCGGGTATCCGTTCATGCAGTCGAGGACGGCGCGCTCCAGCGGGCCGGGCAGCTCCGTCAGGTTTTTCAGCTCGATGAGGAGCGGTACCCGACCGGCGACCTGCTCCAGGACCATTGCGAGCGACGGGATACGCTCCGCCGTGCCAAGGAGAGCAAGGCCGGACAGCTCTGCGGCGGAGTGGCCCGCCAGCTTGCCGGCTGCCGCCGTCAGCCGGTCCAGGTCGCTGTCGTGGAAGACCATCGGCACGCCGTCCGCGGAGAGCCGCACGTCCAGCTCGATCGCCAGCCCCCGGTCGATCGCAGCCTGAAACGCGGCCGGCGAGTTCTCTGGCGTGCCGGGATTCGCAAAGAGGCCACGGTGCGCGATCGGCGTCGACCTCAGCCACCGGGGCGCCACGCGAAGGGTTTCGTTCAATAGTGGTCTGGCTCCACGTGCCGGCGTTGTCAGCCGGCGACGTTGGCCGGCGACTGAAGTCGCGCCTGACAGGACAATCGTCCGCCTGCGCGGACACTGGCGATCGGCTATCGCGCTCCGCACGGAAGCGCGGGCCAATGGCCTTGTCGGTGCAAGAGGATAGTCCCGTATATGCCGACCATCGTTGTGTCAGCCGCGACTTTACCTGCACCATTGATGAACGCGCCGACGGTGGGCGGGCAGGGACGCCCGCGCCACCGAACAGCGGCTGCGCCCCGATGCGGGCAGGAACGCCCGCGACACCGAGTTGTCGGCGGATCGGCCACCGTGCCCGCCAACTCGGACTGGTGGCGTAGGCCTCCGTGCCCGCCAACTCGACGCGAATAGTGCGGGTTTATTCGCCGAACGCTAGTTCACCTTGAAGATGGGCGAGGGCGCGTTGTACTTGCGGTCCCAGCCCTCCCAGCAGACGTCCGACGGACCGATGCAGTAGTCCACCGTGCGCCAGTGCCCCGCCCGCTTTCGCAGGAGCCCTACCACCTCGCCGCTGAAGGCCTCGCCTGTCTCGTGGCCGGGCTTCACCAGGTTGCGCCACTGCGTTATCTGCCAGTTCACGGGCGTGCCGTTCGGCTTCTTGGGAATCGTGATGGTGAACGCCCAGTTCCCCTCGACCTTGAGGTGATTGACAACGAAGATCACCTTCTGATGCAGTTTTCGCTCGGCGGTTATTCTCAGTCCGTCCATGATCGCCTTGCGCTCCGGCGATCCCGGCTTGGGCGTCCAGGTCTGGAGCGCCTGGGACGGCGCGGGGGCGGGCGCGCTGAGACAGAGTACGGCGAGCGCCGCCAATAGAGTGGATCCCAGCAGGGTCTTGAAAGTGCGCAATGGTCGCTCCTTCCTTCGTTTTAGCGTCCAAACAGGGCGCCAGCCCAGAATAGGCGGACGCGTGGTCGTCACGAGCCGGACGGTTACGGGCCGATGACAGGCCCGCCGCCCGCTTGAACAGACAGCCGGCGGACCAGGCTTTCGGCGAGGCGCTCGTAAAAGAGCAGGTCGTACGCGCCGATATTATCCCGCCGGAAGCCCCCGAACTGCCGCTTGAAGCGCGAGAAGCCGGCGTACAGGTGGTCCGGCTGGCCGAAGGGATCGTAGCCGTACAGGTCGTACTCGGCACAGCCACGCTCCCGCGCCGCCTGCATCGCTGCCCAGTGCGCTGCGTACGCCGGCATCACGTTCCGCCGGCTGCGCGACGTGCCGCCGAAGAGATAGGTCGCGCGCCCGCCGAAGTAGACAACCAGCAGCGCCGCGAGCGTCTCTCCCTGCCACTCCGAAAAGAAGAGCTCGGCCTGTCTCGCCGGGAACAGACTTGCTCCCAAATTAAGGAAGAAGCCGTACGGCTCGGCGAAGAAGTCGCCCTGCACGGCGGTCTCGTGGAACAGCCGATAGAACCGGCGCAGGTCCGCCATGTTCGTCGAGCGAGCCACTTCGACGCCGTGGCGCCTGGCGATGCCGATGTTGTACCGACCCTTCGCGTGCATCTGCGCCAGCAGCTCCTCGTTCGAGAGCGAGACGTCGAGGACCAGCGAATGGACCGGATTGAGGTCGACGGGCGCGCGGCTCCAGTTTCGCAGAAGCGGCGGGCGCGGCGGCGGTAGGTGCGGCTCGATGCGCAGGCCGATGCCGCCGAGCTCCTCCGCAAGTCCCTCTACGCGCGCGACGATGAGCCGCAGTCCCGCGCGCGCCGTGGCGTGGTCGCGCCAGGGAAGCACCGGACCCTCCGGGCAGATCCAGTAGCCCTCCGTCCCGTGCCCCGGGTAGGTGAGCAGGCTTGCGCCGCCGATGAGCCGCTCGCCCGCAAAGATGCCGAGCCGTACCGTGCGGTACCCCTCGGCTCGCTTGAACGCGGCCCACGCGGACGACTGCATGAAGCCCGATTCCGCTGCGCTGCACGCCAGCGCGTCCCAGCGCTCGTCCCATTCCGGTCCGAGGTCCGCGAGAGTCAGCTGCGCCGGCGATTCCAGACAGCAGTCGCCGGCTGGCAGTGCGTGGCCAGGCTCTCCGGCAGGGGCGTCGTGCCTGCCCCACGATTCCGTGTGACAGAAGTCTCCTGAATCGGCAGCCGGCAGCGCGTTGGACGCCTCGCTTGCGGGCGCGACGGCGGCGGACCGCGGCGAGAGCGCGAGAGGCGGCGCCGGCACGGTCTCAGCGTCCCGACCCGGGCCGGGACAAATCTTCTCTCGATTCCGCGCGCCGGTCGCGGCAGTCGCATGCCCTATCACGATCGCCGAGCCGGCGCAGCCGCTGTCCGCCTGAGCCGACGGGCTGCGCCGTTTCGCCCGCATCGCATTCCCTGTCACGGTCGCAGGGCCGCGGCAGCCTGGTCTAACCGGGCGCGGTCTGCAACCAGCTTATCGTGGTTCTGCTGCTCGGTCGCGGTGTCCTGTTTCGTCTGGGCGATATCCGCCCGCGTCTTCGACATCGCCACGTCAACGTCGATCTCTTCGGACCCGTAATCAACCTCGTAGTTAGCGCCGTTTCGCTGATAAAGATTGTTGTACGTGGCGAGGTCGCTGTTCAGACTGGTGAGGTCTCGTTGGTATTGCGAGAGGTCGTGCTCCGACTGCGCAATGTCGGCGGCCATCTCCTTCTTCAGCTTGGCCAGGACGCTGCGAAGGGCCGCCGTCAGCGCGGGCGGGCAGGCGACGGCTGCCTTGCCACCGGTCTCGGGCGTCATGGTTGCGCCATCGGTAACGATCCAGGTGTCGTCCGCCTGCCGGATTCCGACCGAGCCGTCCGCTCGCAGCCGCGCATCGATGAAGAGCTCTACCTCATTGGGCTTGAGCGCCGGCATCGGCGTCGCCTTGGCGGGCGGGCTGCCCAGCCGGACGATTGCGGCGTCGATGCGCTCGCCCAGGTCAGTCATGTTCTTCAGCTCCAGCTTGTCCTGCGCAATGGCGGGCAGCATCGCGCCGGTCCAACCGACCCAGGAGAGCCAATCGCGGCGAACGGACACGGCCTGCGCGATCGCGGCCTGCCGGTCGCGGAGCTGGGCGATGATGCCGTCGAAGAACACGGGATCGGGGTACAGGTCGAGCAGAGGGTCCGGCGAGTCCTTGCTTCGAAGCACGACCTTCCCGCCCGTGACAAGCAGGTAGGCTTTGTCCGAGAGCGTCACGATCACGTCGCCGTTGTCCATGACGAGCATATCGTCGTCCGCGGCAAAGAGAGCCTTGTGCTCTTCCTGCGGACCGGACGGAATGCCCGCTGTCGCGTGGCTGCCGAAATAGTAGCGGGTTCCGCCATAGTAGTAGTGGAACGGCGAGATGTTATAGTAGTCGCCGTAGACGTCCACCGGCCGGCCATAGCCGTAGCCGGAGCGGAAGCCTGTCGAGTGGACTGCCGGCGCCGAGGTGGTCGTGAAGATGCTGTGGCTGCCGAACGCGCCGGATCGGCCGAAGCTTCCGCGACTGGAGGCCCCGGAGAAGCTGTTCGCGCGGCCTGCGCTCCCGGAGATGCCCCGCGCGCCGCCGAAGCTACTGCTGGCGTAGCCGCGCGACATGCTGGCATGGCCGAGTCCGGCGGAGCCCTTTGCGAACGCGTTGTCCGGCGCGATGGCGTTCGCCAGCGTCATCAGGATGACCAGCGCCGCGAAGAGCCGCGCGCCCCAGAGAAGGAACCGGTCCCATGAGAAGCCGGCGCCGGATAGAAAGTCGCGCAGCCGCGTCAGCTCCTCGCGGATGGCCTGCGGCAGGCGCGCCGCGCGGCGCAGGAGCGCGTCCAGCAGGCGCCGCACGTCGATCTGGCTGACAGTTGCCGCGACCTGCTCCGCGAGCGTCTCGATCATCGTGCGCGTGTGATATGGGTGCGAGATCGGGATTAGCCGGAGCAGCGGCTCGATGTCCGGCGAAACCGGTTCGTCCGCCTCGATCCTGGCGGGCAGGCCGGGATTGAGGAGGAGCGCGAGAAGGCAGTCATTTTCGAGCGAGTGGACCGGCGCCGCGCGGCCCATCCGCCGCTCGTCGCGATGGAAGCGGGCGCCGCGCCAGAGTCTCGCGAGATCCGCCTGCCGCGTCTCGACCGGGCACTCAATCCCGCGAAGGTCCGCCATCACAAGGGGCCGGTTCGCGGCGAGCAGGAACGCCCACGCGCCATAGCCGTGCTCCCGGAAGGAGGGGATGCAGACGCGATAGGGCAGCGCGGAGAGCCCTGCGGCGCGGACCGTGCGGTCTAGACACCAGACGGCCTCCGGCGTTGTCTGGGGCGAGAACGCATTGATCGCCATGACGCCGTGCGGCGCGAGCGCGCCCTTGAGAAGGGCGTACCATTCGCGGGTGAAGATGCGCGTCTGCTCCGGCGCGCGAGGCACCGTGAAGTCGCACAGGATGACATCGTAGTCGCCGACATTGTTGCTTTGAACGAACTCCCAGGCGTCTCTGAAGTGAACTTGAACGCGATCGTCGTCGAATGCGTTTGCGTTGATCTCGGAGAAGCGCTCACGGGCCAGGGCGACGATGGCAGGGTCGTAGTCGACCAGGTCTACGGAGGCGACATCCGGGAAGCGGAGGCACTCGCGCAGCGCCAGGCCGTCGCCGCCGCCGCAGATCAGGACGCGGAGGGGGCCGGGCGCCGCGCGGCGGGCGAGGCTGAGTGCCGGCAGCGCCATGCTCTCGTGGTAGATCGCCTCATCGGACGTGTCGAACTGGAAGTCACCGTCGATATAGAGCGCGAATCCACCGTCCGGCCGCTCGTCAAGATGAACGCCCATGGTCGGTCCTCCTCGAGAACAGCCGCGCCAGCAGTACATTCGTCCCGCCCGCGACGGCCCCCGCGATCACGGTGCAGAGGACGCACGTGAGCAGGCCCGCGATGAAGCCCTGGAATGCGTTCCCACCGCCCACGCGATGGGCCAGCGCGCGCAGGGTAATCGCCGAATACAAGAACATCGCCCAGCCGACGCCCTTCATGCCCGCCTTGAAGAGCTGTGGCGCGGCGCGGCCCGGGGCCTGCACGCGGCTGAGCGCGAATGCGGCGACGGTGGGGATGAGCAGCCAGGCCAGCAGCATCCAGAGCCCCACGCCCCACCCGGCCGGCTGCTGGCTGGAGGTTATCAGATACCCTATACACGCGATTAGAAAGGCCAGCCAGACGGCCCGCGTGTTGCGGACGCCGGCGGCCGGCCCTCTTGGGGCTGGCGCCGCCGACGGCGGATGATGGTGCTGCACGGGCTTACCATCGGCGTGCTGCGAGAAGTCGGAGAAGCCGCCGGACGAGCTCATCAGGGCTGGTCCTTTCGTTCAAATGTCGTGAAGCTGCGGATGCCGCGCCCCTCCTCGGGATAGCTGTGGACTGTCTCGACGGTCAGCCATCGCGCGTCGATGCGCCAGCCGATGCGCGTCACGGCCCCACCCGCCGCGCCGGGCGGAAAGGCGACGTCCAACCGGGCCTCGTCGTCGAAGCAGCCGAGCAGATCGTCGCCGGCCACGAGATCGAACGAGGCCAGACGTACGCGGAAGCGCAGGCCTTGCGCCTCACAGCAGCCCTCACTGCCGGCGGCGGAGAGCGCCATCAGCGACGCGTGCGCGCCTGGCGGCGGCACGCAGGTCAGCAGCTCCGTCATCCGCGCGCGGCCGCGGCGCAGCTCCACGGCGTGGCTCGCGCCGAGCACGTACAGTGCGACCTGCCAGCCCGCCCACGCGACGCCGCGCGAGGCCAGGATGCGCAGGGGCCGCAGGTCCGCCGGGCCGGCGATCAGGCGATAGGAGAGTTGTTCGGCGCTCTGGTGCATAGCGAACTCTGCGGCCGACACGACCTGCTGGATCGATCGGGCGCATGCCGGCAATTCTGCGGCTGACGAACTTGGTGTGCGCAGTCGCTGGCTGTGAGCCTGCGCAGCGTCGTTTCGGAATGTAAAGTCCTTATGGCCATTATAGCGGTGAATCGTCCGGCCGTCAAATGGACGGCTGTCGGTGAATGTGCTGAAGGCGTTTCCCTGCCTGGTCGGAACGGAACATGGCGGCCCGACCGACAGTTCCGAGCGCGGCGAGAAATGAATCTCGGAACGCGGCGCAACAGTGGTTGTGAGAGACCCGGATTCGTCGTCCTGAAGACTCGGCATCCTCTCATACAAGGAACTGCCACAGCTGCCGGCCAATAGTGCGCCATGGACAAGCTCGAATCTCGGTTGACGCGGCGTGAGGCGGCCGGCGCGCTGGCCCTGGGCGCTGCGGCGCTAGCCTCGGAAGGGAAGCAGGCCGGCGCGGCCTCCTCCGCCGGCCTGCCGCCATGCGCGCCCGAGGAGGCCGGCGCCGATGCGGGCGGCATTCTGGCGTTCGTCGATGCCGCCGCGCGCAAGTTCTCGGACCCCGCAGGACGGCCCGCCGGGCAGCAGACACCTCCCGGGCTGCACAGCCTGGTACTCGTGCGCCACGGCAAGATCGTAGCGGAGGGATGGTGGAGGCCATACGCGGCGCGCCGGAAGCATATGCTCTACTCGCTGAGCAAGAGCTTTACCTCGACGGCGGTCGGGCTGGCGGCGAGGGGCGGTTGACCGTGGAGGCGCCCGTCGTCTCATTTTTCCCGGATAAGCGTATGCGCGCCGGCCTGTCGGATTGGGCGGAGACGACCGCTCCGCTTAGTCGGGACTCGGCGCTGATCTACGAGAACGCCGCGGAGCCGGCGGCGGTGCGCGCTGCATGGAGCGATCCGAA
>DATGJU010000121.1:0-4933 GCA_035295045.1 Chthonomonadaceae bacterium | reverse complement strand
ACGAAGTGATCGCGCAGTCGCGAGCCCAGCTTTGGAGCTCGCGACGGGACGTACTGGCGCACTTCGAGAGAGCGACACGCAGCCGGCTCGATCGCGGCATGCAGATACTGCTCCAGGTCCAGCCGGTGCTGCACCGCCGGTACGGGTACGGCCTCGAAATCCGGGACATCGACCCATCGTTCACTATCGGGGATATGGCTCGCAGACGCCAGGAGGTGATCGATCGCCTCGGCGCCGACGGGCTCCTGGAGCGCAACCGCGCGCTGACTCTATCGCCAGCCCCGCTGCGAATCGCCGTCGTATCGTCGGCGACGGCCGCTGGATGGGAGGACTTCGTACGGCGGCTGAAACAATGCCCGGAGGGCTATGCGTTCGCTGCCACGCTGTTCGAGGCGCTGATGCAGGGCGACGGCGCGGCAAAGTCCGTCGTTAGCGCGCTCAGCCGCATCGCGAAGGCCGCCTGCGATTTCGACTGCGTCGCCATCCTTCGCGGCGGCGGCAGCACGGTCGATCTCTCCTGTTTCGACGGCTACGAGATCGGAAGGGCGGTCGCGCTATTCCCGCTGCCGGTGATCTCGGGCATCGGCCACGATCGGGACCAGTCGGTGTGCGACCTGGCGGCGCATCGCGCGGCGCCCACGCCGACGGCTGCGGCGGAGATGCTCATCGCGCGGGTCCGCGAGTTCGAGGCCGGGCTCCAGACGCTGGGTGACTCCATCGCGCGGTGCGCTATGGACGCACTTGCCCGTGAACGAGCTGCCCTCCAGAGCCGCGTTTACCGAATCGTTTCCATGTCGCAGCAGCGCGTCCGCGGCGAGACGCAGGCGCTCCAGGCCTTTGCGCGCCGCGGCAGCATTGCGGTGCGAACCGCCGTGGCGGACCATTCCGGCCGGCTGGCGGCACTCACCGCGCGTGCCGAAGTCTATCCGCGCGTGCGGGTCGCCGAGCAGACGGCGGCCATCGCAAGGCTCGAGCGCGACCTTGCGGGCGCGGCGCGCCGGAGGATGGAGCGCGCGGGCGCCGATCTCGACATGATGAGCCAGGCAGTTACGGCGCGCGACCCGGCCGACGTGCTGCGCCGCGGCTTCAGCATCACGCGTCTGAACGGCAGGGCGGTCCGGAGCGCGGGCGACACGCCAGTCGGAGCGCGCCTTACGACGAATCTATTTCGTGGGCACGTCGAGAGCGTAGTGGAGAGGACGGAGGCGGGCGATTGAGCAGGAAAGCGACGGAGAACTATACGGCGTCGGTCGCCCGCCTCAAGAGCCTGGTGGAGAGGCTTGAGAGCGCGCAGGTGGACGTCGACGAGCTGGAGTCGGTCGTACGCGAATCGGTGGAGCTCGTCAACGTCTGCCGATCCAGGCTGCGCGCGACTCAGTCGTCCGTGGACGCTCTGCTGGCCGGACTCCAGGAGGCACAGACACCTGCCGCCGCGGAGCCAGCAGCGGGCGAGACGCCGACGGATGATTCGAACGGAGACGCCCGGCCCAAGCCGCGGCTCTCGATGGCGCGATTCGACTCGGATGAGGACGACCCGTTTGCCGAAGACTGACGGTAACGCGCCGCGAGCGCTTGCACTGATGCCGCATCCGGACGACATCGAAATCCTCTGCGCCGGCACGCTGCTTCGGCTGGCGGAGCAGGGCTGCGAAGTCTACTGCGCGACAATGACGCCGGGCGATAAGGGCTCCGCGAGCCTTTCGCGCGCGGAGATAGCCGCGGTCCGGCGTGCGGAGGCGGCCATGGCCGCCGAGACGATCGGCGCGCGGGGATACGCCTGCCTGGAGTTCGAGGACCTCGCAATCGCATTCGACAATCCCTCGCGTAAGCGGGTCGCCGCGCATTTGCGGCGCATCGATCCACAGATCGTGATCACGACGCCGCCGGTCGACTATATGTTCGACCACGAGGTCACTTCCCGGCTCGTCCGTGACGCCTGCTTCAACGCGGCCGTACCGAACTACGATTGCGAGACGACGGATCCGCCGAGGTCCGGAATTCCGTATCTCTACTATTCCGATCCGATCGGCGGCCAAGACCTGTTCGGCGTCGCAGCCCCCATCTCGGCGGCGATCGACGTCTCCGCGGTAATCGACCGCAAGGCCGCCGCGCTCGCATGCCACGCGAGCCAGCGCGAATGGCTGAAGGTGCAGCACGGCCTGGACGACTATATCGATTCGATGCGACGGTGGGGCGCACAGCGCGGGGCGCGGATCGGCGTCGCGTATGCCGAGTGCTTCCGGCAGCATGTCGGACATCCGCATCCGACGGACGATCTCCTCACCAATCTGGCCGGCGGTCCAGCGGTGACGTCAAGGCCATAGGGGAGCGCAGCCATGCCGCGACCGCTTAGCAAGATCGCGCCAGGGTGGTGGGACTACACCACGCTCGATCCGGAACTACTTGGAGATGCGGCCAGACTTACCGCGACGGACCTGGCGGAGCTGAAGCGGCCGGGATTCGAGGTCCGGATCATCGACACGCTGGAGGAGTTCTACCTGGCCGAAGCGCTCGAGTACATCAACGCCTGGAGGCAGTCCACTTCCGACAATCCCGTGGGGATTTGCGGTCCGATCGGGCCGACTGAACAGCTTCCGCTGGTAGCGCGACTCGTAAACGACCTCGGCCTGTCGCTTCGCAGCGCGCACTTCTGGGGAATGGACGAGTGGCTGATAGAGGGCCGCGCGGTGTCGCACGATCATCCGCTCTCCTTCGCGCGGGCCGACCGTGAGCTCTGCTTCGACCGGATTCGCCCCGAGCTCGCGATGCCCGCGGCCAATCTGCACTTTCCCACGACCGAAGTGTCGGAGTACGAAGCCTCCTGGTCCGGCATCCGCTGCGCTGTAATGCAGGGCGGCCAGGGCGAGGTGAAGCACTGGGCGTTCAACGACCCGGTACGTCGCACGGGCCAATTCGCGGATGCGCCGCCGTCGCCAGAGATCTACTGGGAGCTGGGCACGCGGGCGGTAGAGCTGCACCCGCTGACGCTCGTGCAGAACGCCCGCACCTCCGGCGGCGGCAACGTGCCGCTTGTCCCGACGCATGCGCTCACGGTCGGTCCGCGGCAGACGCGGCTCGCCGAGTGCGTTTCCATCTGGCACCCAGGGGTCCACGACAATCCGTTCGGGATGCGGCTGACGACGCTCATGATCTCGAAAGGCATCGCGGACTCTGCGGCGCCAATGTCACTGCTGGCGAACCACCCGAACGTGCGGTTCACCTTCTACCGCGGCGGCATTGGCACGTGCGAGGCGGAGATGCACTGAAGTGATTTTGGATCGTGGATTTTGGATTGAGACTGCCGTGGCACGCGATCGCTGGGCCAGTGTGCGAGCATGCGCCTGGTTGTCTTCGCGTTCTCCGCGGCTTCGGGTGATGCGATGCGCCGGGAGGTAACGATGGACGAGATCGGGGTCGGCGTGCTTGGAACCGGCTGGGTGGCCGGCGAGCATATCAGGTCGTACGGCAAGATTCCCGGGTGCAGGGTGGTAGGGCTGTGCAGCCGCACGGAGGAGGGCGCACGCGCCAAAGCCATCGAGTCGGGCGTGGCTGGCGCGAGGATCTACACCGGCTTCGACGAGATGCTGGCGGACCCGGCGGTCCACGCCGTCTCGATCTGCACGCCGCCGAATCAGCATCCGGGCCAGGTGATCGCCGCCGCGCGCGCCGGTAAGCACCTGCTCATCGAGAAGGCCGTGGCGAACGATCCAAGATTGCTTGGCGCAATGCTAAGGGCCGTGCACGAGGCCGGCGTGAAGACAGTCGTCAGCTTCGTTCTGCATTGGAACCCGGAATTCGTCTGGATCCGGAGGATGCTGGACGAAGGAACGATCGGAAAGATATTCATTGCGGAAGTGGACTACTGGCACAACATCGGGCCCCACTACGCACAATATCGTTGGAACGTCAAACGGGAGATTGCGGGAAGCGCGCTGCTCTCCGCCGGGTGCCACGCCGTGGACGCGCTGCGCTGGTTCGTGCAGGACGAGGTCGACGAGGTCTCGGCGTACAGCAACCGGCAGAACCTGGAGTACGAGTACGATACCAACCTGGTCGGCATCCTGAAGTTCCGGGGTGGGGCAGTAGGGAAGACATCCACCAGCCTGGACGTGAAGTCTCCCTACGCGTTCAATATCGATCTGCTGGGAGAGCGCGGCTCAATCCGCGACAACCGGATCTTCGCGCGGGAGTTCTTCGGCGGACAGACCGACTGGATCGAGGTCCCGACGATCCGGCCGGACAGCGGCGACGTGACGCACCATCCGTTCGACGGGGAGCTGAGCCACTTTATCGACACGGTCCGCTCCGGCGAGGAGTCCCCGTTAAACCTGTCGGACGCGGCGAAAACGCATGCGGTCTGCTTCGCGCTGGACCGGAGCGCCGCGGAGCGGCGTCCGGTCCGAATGGAGGAGATCGAGGCCGAGATGCGCTAGGCTGTCTACTTTCCGGCCTTTAGCTTCGCATAGATTTCGCGAGCGGTGTGGGCGGCGATCGCATACGTTGAGGTGCGATCAGCGCGCGCGATGTTGATTCCGATGCAATGCCCGTCCGCGTCCAGCACTGGCCCGCCCATCAGCGAGGGCTTCAGGACCGCATCGTGGTGTATCACGTGCGTGAACGGTCCCTGCATCCGGCTAACTTCGCCGGAGAGCATCTCGGGCAGGCCGTTGCGCCCGGGCAGGCCGGCCGGCCTGGACGTGAGCGCCACGCTCACCTTCATCCGCTCGGTGCCGCGGACTACCTGCAGGTTCACCACGTCGCCCGGCTTCTTCTTGACCAGCATGTCCATGAAGGCGTCCGGATCGAAGACCGGCTGCCCTTCGGCCTCCACCAGCAGATCGCCGCGTCGGATGCCCGCGCGGTCGGCAGGCTCGTCCTGCTCCACCTCGAAGACGAGCACGCCGTGCTGGACCCCCGCCGCTTTCAGCACCTC
>DATGJU010000120.1:0-10654 GCA_035295045.1 Chthonomonadaceae bacterium | reverse complement strand
GTCTGTTTTGGCGAGATAACCAGGTCTAACCAGAACAGAACACGGCC
This sequence comes from Chthonomonadaceae bacterium, assembly GCA_035295045.1. GTDB lineage: Bacteria > Armatimonadota > Chthonomonadetes > Chthonomonadales > Chthonomonadaceae > DATGJU01. The sequence continues at coordinate 10,607 of DATGJU010000120.1, read as the reverse complement.
GCCCAGTCGCGGCATGGCGGCCGCCGTGAGGGATCGGGCGGCGGCGCGGACGGGCGAGCGATTTACCAGGGAAAGGACAGGTACCGATGAAGGGACTTAAGAGAGCGGCGGCCTGGGCGAGCGCTGCGATCGTACTCGCGCTCGCGGCGGGATGCGGGACGGGCGGAGCCGGATCGGGGGCCGGAAGCGGCGGCCTCGGTACGCGCGCTGCGCTCGACGTCTATGTTACCGACGGGTTCAGCGACCAGTTCAAGCAGGTGCTCGCCACACTGTTCAAGATCGAGCTGACCACCGACGGAACCAACTTCACCACGGTGTTCGAAGACGATAATGGCCGCACGATCGACCTTGCGTCGCTATCCAACACCTCTGAGCTGCTCGCCAGCGTCACTGTTCCCGCCGGAAGCTACACCGGCGCCCGAATCACGTTCGGCGACCACGTCACGCTGGTGTCCAACGCGGGCGTCAGCACCAGCGTCGCGGTCGCGAGCGACGTCGGCGCGCAGGCAAACGGTCAGGTCGCCATCACGGTGAACACGCCGGCGAGGGTGCTGGCCCATCAGACGAACTCCGTCACCGTCGACTTCAAACTCGCAGAGTTCCAGCTCGTCGGCGGGACGCTCCGTCCGTCGATCGCGTGCGGCGCCGGCCTGGGACCGCATCCGGGCGGCCAGCGCACCGCGCACATCGAGGGCGCCGTTACCGCGGTCAACGGCACGACAAGCTTCACGCTTCAGGGAGATCACGGCCGAACAACCACCGTCAATCTGACGAGCACGACAACGGTGACCAGCGGCCAGACCGGCGCGGCCGCCACGCTCGCCGTCGGCCAGAACGTCATCGTCGAGGGAACCTATGACCCGAGCACCGCGACGATCACCGCGACGTCCGTTACGCTCAACGACTTCACGTCGATCGTACATGCCGAGGCGACAGGGACCGTCGCGAGCGTCGATTCGGCCGCAGGAACGTTCGTCCTGACGCTGATGCGGGCCGAGGGCATTCGGCCTACCGGCGGTACGATCACTGTCGCGACCTTCCCGAACACGGAGTTCGAGACCGGGCCGCGGCACAACGGAACGTTCTCCAGCGTGACGGTTGGCGCCAGCGTGGCCGCCGAGGGCACGTTCGACACCACCACGCAGACGCTCAACGCCCGCGAGGTTGGCGTACACTGAGATTGACGCGGCCCGGCGTCATTCGACCTCGAAGCTGGTAACGGTGGTCTGTGCGGCGAGGAATGCCGTGCACCGCTGCTGGTCGAAGCCGGCAGGCAGACGCACGAGGATGTCCATCTTGCGCGTCGGCTCCGCGCTGGACGCGCTTCCCGGCAGGTTGGTCACACTGTCGACGATGAAGCCCTGCTCGATCAAGAGAGCGAGAAGGCGCGCCGGGCCATGCTCCGCTTCGTGAACTTCGACATGAAGCACGCGTGGGTCGTGCTTCAGGTGCAGCGCGCTCTCGATCCGCTGGAGGACGACGAGCGTAACCAGCACGATCGTCGTGGCGACTACCGCCAATTCGCCCAGGCGCGGGCTGCTCCCCACCGCGATGCCAATCGCCGCGACGGCCCAGATGCTTGCCGCGGTCGTAAGGCCGTGCACACTTGGGCCGGTTCGCATAATGGCGGCCGCGCCCAGGAAGCCGATGCCGGAGACGATCTGCGCGGCGAGGCGCCCGGACTCGCCGTGAGCGGCTCCGTGCCCATCGCCGAACAGGATCGAGGTCTGCGTGATGAGCGTGGAGCCGATGCCGACGAGCATGTGCGTCCTGAGACCCGCCGACTGGCCGCGCCACTGCCGCTCCAGCCCGATCAGCCCGCTGAGCGCCATCGAGAGGAGCAGGGCAAGCGCCTGCCCCCCGATGGACAGCGAATCCACGTGCAGACCAAAGAATCGACTCAGGTCCACGGCTGCTCCAGGCGAGCCAGCTTAGCGCGCTCTCCTGCAACCAGGTCGGTAACGGCGCGCGCCGCATCGCCGACTGGGACGCTTTCGCGCGCCTGGCCGCGCAGGCCCAGCTCCACGAGGCCTTCCGCCAGCCCCTTTCCGACGATCACTTGAATGGGAACTCCGATCAGCTCCATGTCCTTGAACTTGACGCCGGTCCGGTCCTCGCGGTCGTCGAACAGCGCGTCCACTCCGGCGGCCTTGAGTGCGCGGTAAAGCTCGGCCCCTGCCGATTGCTGGGTCTCGTCCTTGGAGGCGGCGACGATGATCGCGACCTCGAACGGCGCGATCGAGATCGGCCACGCGATGCCGTTCGCGTCGTTATGCGCCTCGACCGCGGCCGCCATCGTTCGGCTTACGCCCAGGCCGTAGCAGCCCATGATGATCGGCAGCTTCTGGCCCATCTCGTTCTGGAACTGGGCATTCATGTCGCTGCTGTACTTCGTGCCGAGTTTGAAGATGTGGCCCACCTCGATGCCGCGCGCCTCGGTAAGGTGGCCGTTGGCGCAGCGCGGGCATGCGTCGCCAGCCACAGCGGTCCGGATATCGCCCCACGCGGTAACGGCGTAGTCGCGGCCGGCGGCCACGTTCACCGCGTGGGCATCGTTCTCGTTCGCGCCGACGATATATGTGTTGCCGTCGTTCAGCTCGTTGTCGGCGTAGATCGGCACGGCTTCGGCCAGTCCGACCGGCCCTGCGAATCCCACGGGAGCGCCTGTGACGCGCACTACCGTAGCTGCGTCCGCGAGATCGACCTGCTTCGCCTGCACCAGCCGCGCGAACTTCGGCAGGTTCAGCTCCCTGTCGCCGCGTACGAGGGCCGCCATTGGCTTGCCGCCTGCCAGACAAATGATCGTCTTGATGAGCGAACCCGGCCCGACGTTCATAAGAGCGCACACCTCGTCTATCGTGTGCGCCCCGGGCGTCGAAACCGTATACGACCCGAGCAGCTCTCCCACGCAAGGCCCCGATGAACTGGCCGGCACCTCGGCGCGCTCCGCGTTGGCCGCGTAGTCGCACGAATCGCAGCGGAGGACCGTGTCCTCGCCGCTATCCGTCAGCACCATGAACTCGTGGTTCTCGCTCCCGCCGATCGCGCCGGGGTCGGCCTCTACCGCCAGGTACTCCAGGCCACAGCGGCGGAAGACGTTCTCGTAGGCGCGATAGTTCGCCCGGTAGATACGGTCCAGGTCCGCCTCATTGGAGTCGAATGAGTAGCCGTCGAACATCGTGAACTCACGCCCGCGGATGAGGCCGCCGCGCGGACGGGGCTCGTCCCGCTCCTTGGTCTGGATCTGGTAGAGATAGAGCGGCATATGCTTCCACGAGTTTACGGAGCTGCGGACGATGTCCGTCACCACCTCCTCGTGCGTGAAGCCGAGGAAGAAATCGCGCTGGTTCCGATCCTTGAGCGCGAACAGTACCGGCACGCCGGACCTTCCGGTCTCGTCCAGGAGCTCTTTCGGCACCAGGACCGGCATGTGCAGCTCCTGGCCCCCGAAGGCGTTCGCCTCCTCGCGCACGATCTGCGCGATCTTCTCGTGAACGCGCCAGCCAAGCGGCAGGTAGGAGTAGACGCCGGCGGCGACACCGCGGACAAAGCCGCCGCGGACCAGAAGCTGGTGGCTCGTCAGCTCCGCTTCCTTCGGCACCTCGCGGAGAGTTGGAAAAAACAGTTGGGATGCTTTCATTCGGTAGAATTCACCTTATTTTGCCGCGCCCGGCAATCCGCCACTCGCTCTCCACGACGTCGCCGCGGACGGCGAACAGCGTGTCGTGCATGTTGGTGCAGGTGCAGGCGTGATTGGGCAGGATGCGAACGCGCTCGCCGATCCGCACGTTCGCGCCCTGCTCGGCGAGCAGATGGCCATGCTCCTCGCTCGCGCCGACGGATTTGAGGTCCGACCGGTTCACAATCTCGCCGAAGCTGCGGTCCGGGAACGGGCAGTCGCTGGCCATCGCCTTCGAGCCGGCGTCGACGATCACCCGGCCATCCGGCCGGACGCTCGTTACCGTTGCAAGCACCGTCAGCGCGCACGCCGAATGCGACGCCCCCAGGCGAAGCTGCGTTCGGTCGTTAAACACATAGACGCCGGGCCGGAGCTCGGTAACGCCCGGCTCACGCGCTATCAGCGGGGCGCCCGGCGTCGAGCCCATGCTGATCGCGCCCACCGGGAGGCTCTCGGCGGCCAGCAGCGCGGCCAGGTCGCGCATCTGCTCCGCGGCCGTTGCAGCGGACGAGCGGGGGTCGCTCGCCTGGTAGATCTGGCCCTCATGCGTGAAGATGCCGTCCAGCTCGAGGCCCTTGTGGTCCGCGACGAACCGGGCGATGGTCAGCGCCTCGCCACCGGACCGCGTGCCGGCGCGGCCAAGGCCCGTGTCCACCTCGATGCGCGCCTTCAGTCGAACTCCGGCACGCACGGCGGCCGCGCCCAGCAGATCGGCGCCTTCCACGCTATCGGCGGCGACGATGAGCGCGGCGCGCGCTGCCAGCCGGGCCAGGCGCTCCATTTTCTGCGGGCCGACAATCTGGTTCGCGATAAACAGGTCGTCGAAGCCGGCGTCCGCCAGCGCCTCCGCCTCGCCGAGCTTCGCCACGGTCAGTCCGCGGGCGCCGGCCGCTATCTGCATTCGGGCGATCTCCGGCGTCTTGTGCGTTTTGGTGTGGGGCCGCAGCGCCTTTTCGCCGGCACGGGCCACTTGGGCCATGGCGGCGATGTTGCGCTCCAGCACGTCCAGGTCGACCACGAGGGCGGGAGTGTCCAGGTCTTGAACGTTCATCGAGCTTCCTGACTAACCAGATGGCGGCGCGCGACGACTCTGCCGCGGTACGCGGCCGTGGGCGGGTCGCTCAGGACCAGTGACCGGACGCCGTCGTCCAAAGTTGCGCCGCGTCACCTGCCCGTGATCTTGAACGAATTGAAGAACTTCGCGAACGCGGTTTCCTCCGCCGTAAGATCGTGCGTGATCACGGTTGTCTCGTACACGCGCTTGCCGGCGACGAAGAATCGCTCGAACGCGAGCCCGCCGCCCGCCAGTTGCGTCTCCGGTACGGACAGTACGGCTTGAATGCCCGCGACCTCGCCCGCCGCCACGCGCTTCTCTCCGACGATCTTTGCGGATAACGCCTTTGTCTCCGCGTCGCGAAGCGAGCCAAGCAGCAGGTCGATTCTCGCCGGATCGGTCTCCACGTCCGGCAGCTCTGTGGCGACGACGATATAGTAGGCGCCGCCCTCCGAGGACTGGTACTTCGTCGTGCCGTTCGGCAGCTTCGTAAGGACGGGCTTACCTGGCATCTTGACCGCGAAGCCGCCGTGGTCCGGCGAAAAGTCGCTCCATTCGACCGGCGGGCCGGTATCGACAAGCTTGAAGGATTCGAGGAATCGGTCCGGTTTGGCAGCGGCGATAGTGGTCGTATCGCTAAGGACAATCGCCTGATACAGCCGATCTCCTGCAATGTAGGCGCGCAGGTACGCCGTCCGCCGCTTGTCTTGGATCGCGATCCTTGCGGCGATCCCGGCACTCCCAACGAGGGCCAGCGGCTTGGACTCGATCACTTTGCCCTTGAGCGCCGCGGCAACTCCCTCCGGTACTTTTTGAAGTGCTCCAGGGACATCCGGAGTCGCCGGAGCGCCACCAGGGATCTGGTTGTACGAGACGATGTATGCGGTCACGCCCCTGTCGACAGAAAAGCGGTGGATCTTGATCTCGCCTTCATCCGCCGTATCCTCGGTCGGCCTGGCGGGGACGCGGACGGAGAACCGGCCGTCGGCGGACGTGAACGTCTGCCATCCGTCGCCCGCAGGCGCTGGCAGGATCTTCAGCGACTTCAGAAAGGCCTCGACGGCCGGCCGCCGCGACGGGTCTGCCGGCCCGATGTAAAGCGCCATGTAGAGCCGCGTATTCGCGAGCACGATCCGGAAATGCGCGATCGCCGGCTTGCCGTCCAGCGAGAACCGGGCCACGTCGTCGCGGCCGGGATATCCGTCGACCGTGATGGCCGATTCTGAAATCAGCCTGCCTTTGACGTTCTTGATACCGCCGTCGCGCGCCGCGGATAGAAACGCCGCGCGCTTCGAGCGAGCGATCGTCTCGGGGTCGTAGTCCGTGTAAGATACTGTGTAGACGATCTTAGCGAGGTCCAGCGTGAACGTGTGCGTGACCGGTTCCTGGGGGTTCGCGGTCGCCTGCTCGGCGTCCTGCACGGGCGTACCAGGCATGCGGATCGAGAATCGGCCCGGCCCGTTCGCGAACGGTTTCCAGCCTGCAGGCGACTGCGCGCGCGCTCCGGACAGGCCGAGCCACAAAAGGCAGGCCGTAAACGCCAAACGCCGCAATCCCCGTCCCATCGCTGCCCTCCCGCAGGCGCTCCAAGCTGTCTGGATGCCGGAATGATTTTACCCTTCAAGGGGGCTCGATCCGGCGAAGCGCGTTCGGGCAGGCGTGCGAAAGCGCAGCAGGCCGACGGCCGCTGCGCTTTCGCTCGATTATAGGAACTTCGGCACGACCGGCCGCAGGTTACGCGGTGCGAGGCAAGAGGCCGAGCCGCGTGGCGCGCTGAAGGGCCTGCATCCGGTTCGTCACCTGCAGCTTCTCGTAGATGTTATCCAGGTGGAAGTCGACGGTTCGCTTGCTCACGAAGAGCAGATCGGCCACCTTCTTGGAGGAGTGGCCCTCGACGATAAGGGAGAGAATCTCCACCTCGCGCCGTGTAAGTCGCGCTGTGTCCGCGATCTCGGAATGGTTGGTACTGGACATTAGTTAGCAATCCCCTTGCGTTGCGCCTGCCTTAGATATCCGCAGACTTCGGTACAGCGCGGGCGACAAGGTCCGTCTTATCGCGCTTCTACGGGGTTTGTTCCACATTTCCGCAAAAAAATACGAGGCTTGCGGAGCTATTCGCTTTTTCTCAGGACGTAGAGGCCGATCAGGATGAAGAGGACGTTCTGCGACCAGGCGGCGACGACCGGCGGCACCAGTGGGATTCCCGACTCCGGTCCGGGCGTTCCGACGATCCGCGCGAGGAGCATCGTGTTCCAGTAGACGAACACGAGGCAGATGGAGAGGAGCACGCCCATGAACCCGCCGCCCTTCGCAAATCGGAGGGACAGGGGCGGACAGCAGAGCGCCATGACGAGGCACGAGAACGGGATCGACAGCTTGAAGTGGTAGTCGAGCACCGTGAGCACGTCGTTTGTATGCTGCTTATCGTTTCGCCGGATGTCGTCGCCGAGCTGCCAAAAGGTGCGGTTCGAGGAGCGCGCCATCGTCCACATGGGGAGCTGGAGCAGGAACCCGCTCTGAAACGAGGCCGGGTCCACCGTAATGAAGAGATTGAACGAATTCGGCCTCGTGAGCTCCACCTTCTTGCCGTCCGTAGTGTAGGTGAAGGAGATGGGATGGTCTAACGTCCAGTTTCCGTCGCGGTACCTGCCGTTCTCCGCGTAGAGGTGGAGCGGCTCGCTCTCCCCGCTGAAGATCGCCTTGGGGCCGGAAACGATCATCACGCCGTGCAGCTCGATGTAGCCCCGGCGTGGGATCATCGTCTTAACGTATATTACGTAGGACCGATCGTTCGAGACGATCCAGTCGCCTGCCAGCGGCTGGAGCTTCGGCAGATGGTTCGGTATCTCGGCGAGCGTCGCTTCCAGCCGCTGGACCGCGAGCGGAACGATCAGCTCGCCAAAGAAGAAATCGGTCACGCTGGCGACCAGTCCGACCACGAGGAACGGCATGAAGATCCGCACGAGGCTCGCGCCGGATGCGCGCATGACCGTGATCTCCGAGTCACGTCCGAGCCGGCTGACGGCCATCGACGCGCCTACGGCCATCGCCACGGGCATCGTCATGTGGACGAGAAACGGCAGGAAGTAGAGGATCAGCTTGGCGACGTCGGCGAGTGGGACCTGGTTCATGAGCAGCACAGTTGCGTTGTTGTAGAGGACCGAACCGATGAGCATGAGGACGATTGCCGCCTGCCCGATGAGGAACGGCACTACCATCTCGCGAAGCAGCGATCGATCCAAGAGCTTCATCGGGCACGTCCTAATGTGTGAGGGCCAATTTCCACGCAGATTGACTAGTATAGCACAGGCCGGGTCGCCCGGACCGGAAGCGATCGCCGGCTCAATTCGGCTCCGGCGGGCGGCGGAAGTCTGCAGTTGCGATGGGGACCGCGCCCGACATGTTTGACAAGAGCGCGCTACATCTGCCATACTGTCGAGCAAATCGACGGCCATGGACCGGCGGCATGGGGCAAACGCAGATGTTTGCAGCGCTGAGAGTAATCGCTAATAATGCAAACAGGTAGAATCCTCATTGCCGATGACGATGCCGTCGTCAGGCTGGATCTCAAGTCCATGGTCGAGAGCGTAGGCCACTGCGTCGTCGGCGAGGCGGACAACGGCGAGACCGCCTGCTATCTTGCTCGCAGCCTTCGCCCGGACCTGGTGATCCTCGACATCATGATGCCGAAGCGCAATGGCATCGAGGCTGCGGAGATCATTAGCCGCGAGCGGCTCGGCGCCGTCATGCTGCTGACCGCCTACAGCGACCTGCCGATGGTTGAGCAGGCGACGCGGGCTGGAGTGCTCGCCTATCTCGTCAAGCCGTTCCGTCAGCAGGAGCTCGTTCCCGCGATCGACATCGCGATGACGCGGTACCGAGAGATGACGGCGCTCGAGGGGGCGCTCGACTCGGTGCAGGGACAGATCGAGGCGAACCGGCTCGTGGGACGCGCCAAGCGCGTGCTCATCGAGCGGCACGGGGTCTCGGACCAGGAGGCGTTCCGGCGGATCAACACGCAGGCCCTCGCGACAAGCAGGACTCTTCGCGAGATCGCCGAGGCGATCCTGCTGGCCGACGAAATGGCCTCGGCCGCGGCGGAATCGCCGCGCCGAAAGTGATCGTCGAGTGCGTGCGGCGCCGGCGCAGGCGCCCGAGCGGGATGCGCGATACCCGCAAACTCGATTCCAGCTCCGGCGGGCATTTGGCCGCCTGACCGTAGTGTGCTGAACGAAACTCTTCCGGCGCTGCCGCCGGGAGATTCCCCAACCGCATAGCGTGCGCAACGCCGCAGTTGCATCCGCCACGACATCGACGCCGGCCGCACCCATGCCGGCCTTGTAGCGGGCACGCCCATCTCAACGCTTATAATCGGGTCACGACGCCTGGACAACGCATCCGCGTACAGTCACGCTTGCGCGTGAACTGCTCGTTCGGACGGCGGTCGCTGCTCAGCGCACTGCCGACGCCCGCGGCAGCGCCTGCCGCAACTACTGGCCTTTTGGCCGCCGGTTTCCGATAATCCTATCGGGAACCAAAACTATCCTACACAAGGGGGAAACCGGAACGTGAATTGTACAAACGATCGCGCTCCGCAGTCGGGATCGCGCACGGGCTGCGCGGCCGGCGTATTGAGACTGGCAACATCGGACACAGTCTCGAACGCCACGCCGAAGGCCCGCGCCGAATACCCGCTGCGCCGCACGCTCCTGCCGCTCCTCACGCTCGCGGCCATCGGCCTCGGGGCCGTCACGGCCGGAGCGCAGGACACACCGAAGAAGGACGACAAGAAGACGGACAAGGCCGTCGCCGCCGCACAGCCCGCGCCGGCGCCTGCAGCGCCCGCCGCCCCGGCGCCGGGAACCGTCACCCTGACGGGACTGATCGACGGATACTACCAGGAGAACTTCCAGCACCCGGGCACCAAGGGCAAGTCGACGTTTGCGGCGCCATTTGCCGGCCTGAACGCCACGCGCTCCTTCGACTACCGGGACGGGTTCGCGCTCAGCCTGGCGGAGCTGAACGTCACCCGGACCGCCGGCAAGGGCTTCCCACTCGGCATCACAGCGACGCTCACGGCCTTCGACACGCCGCCCGTCGTGTACGCGAACGAGCCGCACGGAACGCCGGGCTTCGAGGGCGTGCAGCAGCTCTATCTCACCTGGTCGCCCCACGCGCTCAACCGGGACTGGGCGATCGACTTCGGCAAGTTCGTCACACCTTTCGGAAACGAAGTGATCGAGAGCGTCAACAATGACGAGTACTCGCGCGGCCTCGTGTTCCAGTATGCCGTGCCGTTCTACCACACGGGCATCCGCGCCGCGGCGCCGCTGACGAAGTCGCTCAACATGACTCTCGGCCTGGTCACCGGCTGGAACAGCACCAACGACGACAACGGCGACAAGAGCGGATTCCTGCAGCTCAACTGGACGGCCAATTCCCGCCTGGGCATCATCGCGAACTTCATGACGGGCAAGGAGGGCACCGGCGCCTACGGCAAGATCGTCGCGCCGGGAACCGGCGAGATCGACACTAACCTGTACGAGGTGATACCGACGATCAACATTAACAGCAAGTTCAAGATCGCCGGCGACGTCGTATACGGCGATGGCGCGGGAAGCGTCGCGGGTGCGCACGTCTCCGGCAAGTGGCTGGGCATGGCGGCCTACGCGCGATACCAGTGGACTCCGAGGATCGCGACGGCGGCCCGCCTGGAACAGTTCGAGGACATGCCTGGAGCGGGCGCCCTGCCGGGCAATGCCGGCGGCGGCCTGCGGCTCGGCGGCGGATACGCCAAGCTCAACAGCTTCACCGCGACGCTGGAGTACCTGGCATTCCACGGCAAGCTCGTCTCCAGGCTGGAGTACCGGCACG
>DATGJU010000119.1:0-7069 GCA_035295045.1 Chthonomonadaceae bacterium | reverse complement strand
AGATCGGTCGATACCGAATTGGCCCTAAACCTCGTCCAGAATGGAACACAGAGACACTCGGGCTGCGCGGAGAAGCAGACACAACGCGGGGGTAACGAGTCTGCGATCAGGGCAGCCAATTCGGCTGCCTCGGCTTCGAGTTGAGATTATAGCACAATGCAAGGCGCGATGCAATAGCATTTTTCGCCTCACGGAATCGGGCCCGGCGGGGGCCCGGTGCGCAGAAGCTCATCCCATAGCCGCGTGACAGCCGTGTCCAGGTCATCCGGCGATCCGTCGTTCCAAATGACGTAATCGGCCAGCCTTACCTTCTCCCGTATCGGCAGCTGCGCCTGCAGCCGCCGCCTTGCTTGTGCCTCGTCCGGAGCGCCGCGAGCCATCAGCCGGGCTATTTGCGTAGGTTCAGACGCCGCGACGACGACGATTAGTTCAAACCAGTCGGAAAGATTTGCCTCGTATAGAAGAGGAACCTCGACGGCTACCATGGTTCCCGGCGCAAGGTCGTACTGCGCCCCCTCGATCTGCGCTCGAAGCAGCCGCAGGATCGCGGGATGTGTGATGCGGTTCAGGCGCTCGCGGCTTGCCGCGTCCGCGAATATCCGCTCGCCGACCGCCTCGCGGTCGAGCGATCCGTCGGCCGCAATGGCCTCCGGGCCGAACTCCGCCGCTACCGCCGCGAGAACCTTGCTCCTGGGGGTGAGCACGGCCCGCGCGGCCTCATCTGCACTGAACGTCACGGCGCCGCGATTGGCCAGCATGCGCGTCACCGCGCTCTTACCGGTCGCTATCCCGCCGGTAACGCCTATCAACCAGCCGCGTGCTGCGCGAGCGGCTGGCGGCTCGCTACGCGGAATGCTCCGCGCCGGCCGCCTCTCCTTCCGCGTGGGCCGCGTCTTCGCCCTCCGTCTCCGCGCCATCGATTTCGGCATCGATGTCGGCGTCGATATCGAAGTTCTCGTCGAACTCCTCCTCCGATGTCGTGCGCCGCTCTCTTCGGCTGCGGTCCTTCTTCGCCGCGGCGAATGCGTCACCGATCGTGAAACGCGGCTCGTCCTGCCGGCCCCCGGCAAAGCGATTGTAGTCCTCCTGCTCGTCGCGCTCGCCGCTCCGATCGGAGCGTGCGCGCTTGGGCCGCGCGGGCGCCGCTCCGGGCTCACGGGCCGGCTCGTCGGCGCCAGGGGCGCGTCCCGCGGGCGGCGCGCCCGGCTCGGCGGGCTGGAGCGCGCGCAGCGAGAGCGTCATCTTCCGGGCGTCGGGCCGCAGCTCGATCACCTTTACGGTGACCTCCTCGCCGACCGCGGGAACGGCGGTTCCCTTGCCGGTGCGGCTCCGGGCCATCTCCTGATTCGGGATGATGCCTTCGACGCCGCCTTCGACCTGAACGAAGGCCCCGAACGGAACGTGGCGCGTTACGCTGCCGGTAATCGTGTCGCCCTCTTTGTACCGATTGGGAATCTCGACCCACGGGTCAGGAAGGATCTGCTTCAAACCGAGCGAAACCCGATTGTTCTCCAGGTCCATCTTCAGGATCTTGACGTCCAGCTCCTGCCCCTCGCGCAGCAGCTCCTTCGGATCGTTGATGCGGGTCCAGGACATTTCGGAGATGTGCAGGAGGCCGTCGATTCCGCCCAGGTCGATGAAAGCGCCATAGGGCGTGAGCCGCCGCACGATGCCGTGGCGGATCTGGTCCGGCGCGAGCGAGGCCTTGGTCTCGGCGCTGCGCGCCTCGCGCTCCTCGGCCGCCGCCATCTTGTTGGAGAGGACGACCTTGCGCTTGTCCTTATCCACTTCGATGACCTTGAGGGCGATCTCGGTGCCGACGTACTTGTCCAGATTGTTCTTGAGGCTTCCGGTCCCGACGTGTGAAGCGGGGACGAATCCGCGGATGCCCAGGTCCACCACCAGGCCGCCCTTCACCCGCTCGGAAACCCGCGCGTGCAGCGTCTCGCCGGTCTCGCGGGCCCTCTGGACCTTCACCCAGGCCTGCTCGAAATCGGCGCGCTTCTTGGAGAGGACGGGGATGCCGTCCTGGTTCTCCGATTCGAGGACGTACACGCGGATCTGCTCGCCCACCTTGACGATCGATTCCGGATTGACGCCCGGGCCCGCCTCCCGGGAGAGCTCGTTCATTCGGATAATGCCTTCGGATTTCGCGCCGACGTCGACCAGGACGCCCTCGCGGTCGATCCGCATTACCGTGCCGGTTACGACGGTATCCTGCAGGAGCTGATTGAGCGCCTGATCGAACTGCTTGTCGTAATCCTGCAGCGCCCTTTCGAACTCGCCGGCGTCGGAGCCGGCAGTGGACGCGGAGGGCACGGACGAGGCGGATGCCGCGCTGGATGCGCCAGGTTGAGCCGGAGCCGGTTCGTCGGCCGCGCCGGTGGCGGCGACTTGGGAAGAGGCGGAGACGGCCGGCGCGCTGCCGTGGGGAGCGCCGTTTTCGTCGGCTCCCTCCGGCGCGGCGCCCGCCGCGGCCTCCGTCTTTTCCTGAACCATCTCGTCAGACATAAGCGATGCACTCCTCTCAGCGCGGCATGTGGAATTCCCGGGGGCAGGCATTTAATGCTCGGGAGGAGTATCCGCGTTGAATTCAAGGCGGCCACAGTGCTGGTAAGCCCTGTGACCGTGGCGTAGATTCGCCGCTGCGCACCCGAATCCTTCTTTTATGGGTGCGCCGCAAAAAATTGTAAACGCCCGGCGAGGGCTGCCACCACGCCGGTATTATAGCACGATTCGGTTTTTGTGCACGGGGCGGAGGCGCAAATATGTGGATTGGGGCGGCCGCGATCGGCCTATTTTCCGGTTTCCGGCACCGCGATCACCGCGGGCGTCTCCTGCGGCACAGACGCCGGTCTCCGCGGGGGCCGCGGCGGCAGGCCGAGCCAGTACCTGCGGACGAGGACCCGCAGCAGCGCTGACAGGGGCGCGGCGAAGAACATACCGAGCAGCGCGCCGAGCTGGCTTCCGAGCAGCAGCGCGCCGGCCTCGCCGCCTATGAGGAGGACGACGATGATGATCACCGGGTGGAGATCGATTCGATCGCCAATGAGAAGCGGCATGATGAACTTGGTCTCGATCAGGTGCAGCGTGCTGAAGAAGACGATGAACGCGACCGCGGTTGGCCAGCCCATTCCCTCCGCGAAGACCAGGATCAGGATGGGAATCGCCCCGAAGATCGGACCGACTACCGGGATGGCGCGCGTGAGGCCGGCGAACACCGCGAGAATCAGCGGATACTTCATGTGCAGCAGCACCAGCCAGATACCCACGATCACTCCCGCAAGGAAGCAGAGGATGAACTGGCCGGAGATATAGGCGCGCATGATCCGGTTGAAGTCGTTCAGCACTCGCACCGCGTCCCGCCGTTTCGCGCGCGGGACCGTGCCGACGAGCTCGTGCTTCAGCCGCCGGCCGTCCACCAGGACGTAGAAGGCCAGCACCGGGATGAGCACAATCTCCACGATCCCCTTGGCGCTCTCCGCCACGCCGCGAACGACCTCGGACGCGGCGGCGTTCATCGGCTCGGAGAAGTCGATGTTCTGAATCTGAGATTGGATTTTGGACGATTGCATCCAGTCGGGAACGGTGCGGTCGTACCAGCGCAGGAAGTGGTCGCGCTTGCGGGTCATCTCCCTGCGCCCCTCGGTACTGGTCATCTTACGGATTTCAGACGCGAACGGCTTGATCACGAGGAGGCCGCCCTGCCAGAACAGGAGGAACGCGATGACGAACACGTAGCTCGCGGCGCAGAGGCGGATGGTGTGGTGCTTGCAGTAGGCGGGCCGCGGCGCTCGCGGCGGACCGAAGCGCGGACGCATCTTTGCGAACAGCGCGAAGAGATCGTAGTGGAACTGGGTGAACCAGCGCCGGTGGCACAGCCACTCGACGGACGGATCGAGCATATAGGCGATCACCGCCGAGACGCAGAGGGTTACGATCAGGCCGCGCAGCCGGTAGCCGGCGTACACGAGGCCCGCAAGGATGAGCACGCGCCAGAAGACGCGCACGATGAGGCGCCAGGTGACCGCGGCCGATGTCTCCACTCGCGAGGACCAGAAGGACATGCGCTCCCTCTTATTGCCGGTTAGTGCCGGCGCCTGCAGGCAGCAGCTACATTCGACGCTGGCGGCGGTTCGTCTGGCGTCTGGGCGTGCGGGGCTTGTCGCCCTCGCCCGCGAAAGCGCCGCCCTCCGGCGCCGGGGCTGCCACGGGCCGCTCCGGGGCGGAAGGGCTGGAGAGCGGAGTCTGCTTGGGCGGCGTCACGAGCGGGCGGTCGCCCGGCCGCACCTCACCGCCCCGAGCGGCGAGGCCGCTCTTCGGGCCGACTGCCGCGCCGACGCCCGCGAGCGCCAGGCCGGTGTCCCGCTCCTTCCACATGACGAGGAGGACACTGGCGTTGAAGATGGAGGAGTAGGTTCCGCTGATAATACCGATGAGCAGCGCGCCGGCGAACTGGTGGACGACACTTCCGCCGAACAGGAAGAGCGCGGTGAGCGTTAGCACCACCGTGAAGGAGGTATTCAGCGAGCGGGCGATGGTCTGATCGATGCTCCGATCCGTCAGATCGCTGAAGTTATCGCCGCGCTGCCGGTGCTGCAGGTTCTCGCGAATCCGGTCGAACACGATGATCGTATCGTGTACCGAGAAGCCGACGACCGTGAGCATCGCCGTGACGAACAGGCTGTCGATCTGCCAGTTCAGGAAGTAGCCGAGGATGGCGAAGGCGCCCCAGAGCACGAGCACGTCGTGCAGAAGCGCGACGACTGCGCATGTGCCGTACTTCAGTCCTTCCACGAAGCCGCCGATCGAGAACCGGAACGCGAGGTAGATGACAATCGTCGCGGAGGCGAGGAGGATCGCCTTGATCGCGTTAAAGCGGAGCTCGTCGCTGATGGCGCCGCTCACTTTGGCGTACGCGACCGACTGCTCCGTCATGCCGGCCGCGAGCGCGTTGCCATGGTCCGTAAGCGCGTCCACGACCTGCGTGCGCTCCTCGTCGGTGAGCGTCGGCATGGTAATGATGGCCGTGTTGGCGAGGCTTCCGTTCCCGGTGCCGGAGAGTTCGACGCGGCTGTCCTTGTAGCGCGGGCTTATCTTCGCCAGTTCAGCCTCGATCTGCCCTGCGCTACGGCGAGTGGCGAACGGAATCTGAAGCTCGGTGCCGCCGCGGAAATCGATCGAGGGCTTGATCCCCTTCAGGCCCCAGAAGATCAGGCCGGGGACGATAACGGCGCCGGACAGCCCAAGCCACAGCATCTTGCGCTTCATCACGTGCATGGCCGGTGTGAACTGGAACTCCAGCCCGTAGGCGGCGGGCTTCTGCGCCCACGCGAAGTTGACGAGCGCGAACAGGAAGGTGCGCGTCACGCTGATGGCCGTGAACATGCTGACGACGACGCCCAGCGCCAGTGTCAGCGCGAAGCCCTTGATGGGTCCGGTGCCCAGCGTATAGAGGAATCCGCAGGTGATGAGCGTACAGACGTTGGAATCGATGATCGCCGTGAAGGCGCGCTTGAATCCGGCGTCGATGCTTGCACGCAGCGTCTTGCCCGCCCGGAGCTCCTCTTTTAGCCGCTCGAATATCAGGATGTTGGCGTCAACCGCCATACCGATCGATAGAATGAATCCCGCGATGCCCGGCAGTGTAAGCGTCACCTGGAACATCTTGAAGAGGGCGAACGAGAAGAGCGCGTAGAGCAGCAGCGCGACGCTCGCCAGGATCCCGGGCAGCCGGTAGTAGCCGATCATAAAGATCAGGACCAGCAGCAGGCCGATGCCGCCTGCGAGCGTGGTCTGCGCGACCGCCTCACGACCGAGCGTGGCTTCGAGCTTGCGCGTCTCCTGGACTTCGAGCGGAACGGGCAGCGCGCCGGCCTTGAGCTGGTTCGCCTGCGCCGCCGCCTCCTCGAGACTGAAGTTGCCCTCGATGATGCCGCCGCCGGAGATCGGACCGTTTATCGTCGGGGCCGTCAGCAGCTTGTTGTCGAGAAAAATAGCCAGGTAGTGATCCGGGAACGCGCGCGTCGTCTCTTCGAACTTCGCCGCGCCTGGCTTGGTGGGATCGAACTCGAAGTGGATTACGGCGGCGCCCTGCGGCGTGGTATCCGCCTTGCACGCCTCGCCGATCAGATCCTCGCCAGACGCGATGGGTGGCGTGTCGAACACCTCGGCCTGCAGCTCCTCCGGGGGAACCGGCAGCTTCGTATTCGAGTCGATGATGATCTCGTTATTGTCTTTGTCGCGGCCAATGCTCCATTTCCCGGGCGAGTTCTTGGTTCCGAGCTGGTTCAACAGGTAGAACTGGAGGCTCGCGGTGGACTGCAGGCGCCTGAGCGCCTCCGTTTCGTCCTTCAGGCCGGGCAGCTCGACGATGATCTGGTTGCTCTCCGGCTTGGTATAGATGAGAGGCTCGGAGACGCCCTGGATGTTGACGCGGTTGGAGATGACGGTCTTGACGGTCTCAAGATTCGCGGGACTCCAGACTTCGCGCGGATGCGTCTTCTGGTACTCTTCGATCTTCGGCCGCAGCACGATGCGCACGCCGCCGCGGATATCGAGGCCGAAGAAGGTGCGGAGCCTGAGGAGATTGGGCGCCTCCTCGGTGTAGGTCGTCTTGTGCGTGACGGGGTTGCGCACCGCGCCCGGCCAGCTTGCGAGCCCCGCCAGGATCGCCAGGATTAGGATGCCCAGCAGGAATAGCCGATTCTGTTGACCAGTCAAGATGTAAGACTCCGCGGCGCCAATTAACGGCACACACACCAAAGGCGCGGGGACGATCGACGGCCCCGCGCTAAATACGGACGAAGAGGCGTTCCGGTTTTCGGTGTTTGGTATTCGGTGTTGGGTGTTCGGAACCAACACCGAATACTGCCCGCCGAACACCGTACACCGGTTACCTGCGCCTATTATAATCTTCGGGACTGCGATTGTCAAGGAGCGCGCGGCGGCGCTATTGACCGCGCTTGGGCAATTCGACTATACTCAATCTTCTGCGTAATGCCACCACCCGAGGAGTTTTCCAAATGATCCACCGGCCCGATCGCCGCCGTTCGCCGCGACTCGCCGC
>DATGJU010000118.1:0-22995 GCA_035295045.1 Chthonomonadaceae bacterium | reverse complement strand
GACTATACGACCAACATACCTTCGACCTCGAAGGCGCCAAGCCAGGCACAGGTCCCGATCCAGATCAAGCGGGCGCGGCACAACTACTACTTCGTACTGCTGGACCGGAGCCTGGGCGTTCACAACGTGTTCTACACGAACTACCTGCTGAACTACGCCAACACGGGCCTGGACGCGATCGGAGTCTCCCGTTCCGCGCCTTCTGTGCCGCTCAACCGGCAGCAGGCTATCTCGATCCTGAACCGGGACATCCTCAAGATCCGCTCGGCGCACGCGGCCGGCGGGGCTTGGGACAACTAAGCCACATCCGGGCATAATCCGCCGATTAGCGGACGGCAAGACCTGATCGAAACTCTATAATGTTACCAACGCTATCGATCAGGGAGTACAGGATGAAGACGAATAGATGGGTGGGATATACGGCGGTTCTGGCGGCGGCGCTTGCGATGAGCGTAGGTTCGCAAGCGCGCGCCGCCGATGGCGGAGCGAAGCCGGCCGCTACGCTGGGCAGCTACTGGACCATGCCGCAGGAAGAGGGCAAGGTTACGCTGATCCTAGCCGGGAGCGCCGATCCCGTTACCACCAGCGTGAGCGACAGCACTCTGTTCGCGGGCATATGCCTGGACTGCAGCCTTCCGCTGGAGTTCAAGCCGGCCGACGTTCCGAAGAAGTGCCTCGTCTGCGGATGCGCCGTCAGCAACGCCGCGTGCATCGTAGGCAAGCCGGTTAAAGAGGGCACGTGGCAGGCGATGATCAAGGCGCTGCCGCACGGCGTGGGCCTCCGCCCGACGTTCAATACGGCCGACAAGCCCGAATCGGGAATCAAGAAGCTGACCGTGGATTTGCGGTCCGTTCTGCTCCCCGTCAGCGGCCTCGACGGCCAGACGCCGGACCAACTACTGGCGATCGTGAAGCCGTTCGGCGGCAGCCAGGCGGAGCTCGTGGATGGGGGCAAGCGCCTGTCGATCCACCTCAAGTCCGACTGGACCGCGGACCGGGAAAGCAAGCTCGAAAAGGCGCTGGCGAAGATCAACGCCCAGGTGGTCGTACCTGAGGCCGGCAAGTAACTGCGGCAGTCTGGCACCTCTCCGATTGGTGACCTCTTGGAGAACAGACCATGGCAGCGAAGATCGACCTTGGATCCGCACCAACGGTAAAGACCAACGCACAGCAAACTCCGGCGGCGGCAACGATGCCGACGCCGGAGATGGTTCCGAAACGGGCAGCGGCCCTCTTAATCCTCACCGCCGCGCTCCTGCTCACTCCGGCGACCGGCCCCGGCCAGCGAGAAACCGGAGCGGACGACCCGCGAATCGCGTATGCCGCAACGAAGCCTGAGGACGCTGTAACCCGGCTCCAGGCCCGGCTTGACCGTGGCGAGACCGCCCTAAAGCACGATCCGACGCGCGGCTACCTGCCGGCCATACTAGACGCGCTGCACATCCCCGTGTCGTCGCAGACACTGGTCTTCTCCAAGACAAGCGTTCAGAAGGACGCGATCTCGCCTGAGACGCCACGCGCCCTCTATTTTGGAGACGAGACCTATGTCGGCTACGTGCCGAACGCGAAGTCGCTGGAGGTCGTCAGCGTGGACCCGCGAATCGGACCGGTCTACTACGTCCTCCTTCAGCGAGAGAGCGAAAAACCGGTCCTGTTTCGGGCCGTCGGCGCGTGCCTGGCGTGCCATGCCACCAAGCAGACCGGCTACGTGCCTGAACATCTGCTGCTCTCGACCTATCCTGACGCAGACGGCACGCCGCTCCCGAGTGCGCCGAAATACTACACGACCGACGAAAGTCCTATGGCGGAGCGGTGGGGCGGATGGTATGTGACGGGCAGCCACGGCACGTCCCGGCACATGGGAAACGTTCTCGCGGAAGCGCAGGCCGGACCGGCTACGATGGATCGCGAAAAGGGGGCGAATGTTTCCGACCTGCGCCGCTTCGTCGACACATCGCCCTATCTCTCTCCGCATAGCGATATCGTCGCGCTGATGGTCCTGGCGCACCAGACGCACATGCAGAACCTTATCGCTCAGGCCGGCTATAGGTCGCGCGCCGCCCAAAAGGAGCCAGGCACGCCGCCGCCGACCCCGTCGGCTCCGTGCGCGGAGGCTGCGGGACAGGGCACCGCCGCCACGCCGACCCTCGATCCCCGCATTGCCGCGGCCTGCGAGGCGCTCGTTCGCGGCCTGCTGCTGTCAGGCGAGCCGCCGCTGGCATCGCCGGTTGCCGGCACATCCGGATTTGCGGAGCAGTTCTCGGCCCTCGCCCCGCGCGACCACAGGGGCCGCGCGCTGCGGCAGCTCGATCTGAAGCGACGGCTCTTTCGCTACCCCTGCAGCTACACGATCTACTCGGAAGCGTTCGATGCACTTCCCGCCCCATCGCGCGACTACATTTACCGTCGGCTCTACGATGTTCTTACCGGCAGCGACCGCACGGAGGCGTTCCATTCGCTGTCCGCATCCGACCGGAAAGCGATCTACGAAATCCTGATCGATACGAAGTCGGCTTTCGCGCAATGGTCAAAGGACCATCGGTCCGCCAGCGTTTGCTGCACAACCGGGCACGAGCCCTGATGCGCGGCTCGCCGCAATGCCGGCCGGATTTGAGGCACTTAGATTTGGAGGGCGTAATGATAGCGTTTAGAAACGTACGGACAGCGCTGATCATGATGGGAATTGCGACGATCGCCGGTGGCGCGCAGGCAAAGCCGGAGTATCTGGATGTCCTCACGAAGACTTACCCCGCTTCGGAGAAGGCGCTTTCCGCGCGTTCTTGCGTCAACTGTCATGTCTCCGACTCGGACTATTCCAAGAACGCGTACGGCAAGCAGGTCGCCCAGCAGCTGCTGAACTCCGGCACCAGGACCCTTACGCCGGAGATACTCCACGCCGTGGAGAGTCAGGCTTCCAATCCCGGCGACATTTCCAACCTGGAAAAGATCAAGCAGGGAGTGGCTCCCGCCGATCGGAAGAGCGCCGGCCCCGGCGCGGCCGCGGGCACGTCCGCGCCGGCAGGAGGCGCCACGGCGGCTCCGGGGTCCAAGCCACTATGGCCCAAGAACGCATTTCACCCGGCGATCGTCCACTTCCCCATCGCGCTATTTCTCGCCGCTCTGCTGCTCGACCTGGTCGGCCTTGTTCGGGGCAGCCCCAAGCTTCTGCTCGCCGGCTGGTACAACCTGGTAATGGCGGCGGTCAGCTCGGTCGGCGCCATCGGAACGGGCTTCTTCGCGGCGATTACGATGCGGCTCCCGCTCAAAGGGCTGATTTTCACGCACCTGACACTGGCGGCCATCGCGGCCCTTATCATGTGCATTCTGGTCGCGCTGCGCGTCCACCGGCACGAGAAAATGAGCCGGCCGCTGCGGATCGCCTACTTCGTTCTCGCCTTTGCGGGGATGCTGCTGATCTCATACTCGGCCCACCTGGGCGGCGCGTTCGTCTACGGCGAGTAAGTCGTGATGGGAATTGGCGCCGAGGCGAGTAGAATATCGGCATGGATCGAGCGCCGAGGCAGAAGCGAGACTACTCCGCAATTACGCTGGAAGAGGCTATGCGGCTTATGGGCAGGGACAGCCTGACGCACTGGCGACTGTCCGCGCCGCCGCGGGAGCCCAGTACGGCCTAAACAACTTGCCGGACCTCCTCGGCGCGCTGGACTACGTGTGCGCCGAGTGCGCCAAGAACGCCGTGCAGTAGCCGGCGACATTGCGCCCTGGCGGCCGCCGAACTGCCAGCCACTCCCGCCCCTGCCGGCCCACGCCAACCACCTACCGGTTACCTGCCGCGTCCAGCATCAGCCAGAGCGCCAGCCAGACCGGGGCGATGGCGTTGCGATGGTCCCAGGCGCCCGGCTCGGCGCCGGCATCCGGGTGGATGTCCTTCGTGTCGGACACGCGCAGCAGGCGGAAACCGAGCGCAATCGGACCGTTCAGGAGCGTCGCCAGGGTGTGCCGGAACTCGCGGCACTCGCCGATCTTCGGCCGCGACTCGTTATCCGCGAACACCCAGTCCGCATCCGGCGTGACGATCTCCGCGCCTTCGACGTACGGCAGCCGCAGCGCGTAGCCGTCGCCTGTCCAGTCCCGCTCCGTGAGGCCGGCGTAAAACGGATTGGCGACGGCGAAGTAGTAGATGCCGCCCGCCCGCATCACACGGCGCACTTGCGCGAACACTGCCTGTGCGTCCGGCACGAAGTTTAACGAATAGGGCTGGCAGACGATGTCGAACGAGTCCTGCGGCAGCGCGGAGAGATCCCGCATGTCTGCCTGGAGCGTCCGTACCTCCAGGCCGTAGTGCGCGGCTGCCTGCCGATCCCGATCGAGCTGCGCGTCGGACAGATCCACGATGGTGACGCGAGCGCCGAGCAGGGCAAACGCCGCCGACTGCTGCCCGCCTCCACCCGCCAGGCGGAGCACGTCCCGGCCGGACAGCCCGCCGAGCATTCCCTCAGGGTCCACTTGCGCCTGCGCGGTCTCCGGCGTCAGGTCCAGCCGAGGCCGCGTGAAGAGCGCTCCCTCCGCCGCCAGCGCGTTCCAGCGCGCGAGATTGTGCCGGGCCACTTCGTCCATACGGTACACTATACTCCACGAAAGGACCACGACGACGATGCCGCCGATCGCACTGCCCGGACCGCTGACCGACGCCGAGCGCTTCATGTTCGACGTGGCCGGCTACCTCGTTATCCGCGGCGCCCTGGACGGCGGCGAAGTCGAATCGTGCCTGGCGGCGGCGCAGCGCCTGCACGCGCCGCGCCCGCCGGACGAGTGGCGCCAGATCGGTGCGGCCTACGAATCCGAGCCGGCAATGGAGCCGCTGATCGACCATCCGTCCGTGCTGCCTAAAGTGCGCGCGCTGCTCGGCGACTTTTTCATCCTGCAGAGCAGTTGGTGCACCCACTCGCCGCCCGACTTCGACGGCGGCCGGTGGCATCAGGACGGCTCCGGGGTCTACGAGTTCCGGCGGCTGGCGCTTCCCACGCCGCTCATGCAGCTCCGCGTCGGCTACTTCCTTACCGATCAGTCCGAGCCGGACATGGGCAATATGGTGATGATCCCCGGCAGTCACAACGCCTCGGTTCCGCTTGCCCGCGACATTGCGGCGGCCGAACTGCCGATCCGGGAAGTGATCTGCGGCCGGCCCGGCGATGCGCTGATGTTCCACCAGGGCGTCTACCACTGCGGCACGTGCAACCGGCGCGACTATCCGCGGTTCATCCAGCACATGGTGTACGCTCCGCCGTGGCTCGTGCCATCGGACCGCAGGCGGAACGATCCGGCCTTCCTCGAGCGGACCACGCCGATGCGCCGCGCCCTGCTCGGAGAGTGGAAGCGCCCGGAGGAGCCGTTCGGCCAGGGGTACGCCCGCCCGCCGTTCGAGGAGTGATTGGCTCGGCGCGATGGGCCTGCAGGACTTATAAGGCCCCAAATTGACAACACACGCCACCAAAGAAAGTGCGCAGCGCATGATCTGGATCTGGGCCGGGCTGGCCGCAGGCGCCGGGCTGGCCGCTCAGGCGGCCATCAACTCTCGGCTGGGCCGGGAGCTCGGCAATCCCGCCCTGGCGACCCTCGCTTCGTTCCTCACCGGCATCGTTCTCGTCGCCACGTACTGCGTGGTCGTGCGCGCGCAGCTCCCGTCGGCGGCGGCCCTCCTACGCGTTCCGGCGTGGGCGTGGCTCGGCGGATCGCTCGGCGCCGCCTACGTCGCAACAATCATCGTCGTTACCCCCAAGATCGGCGTCGGTACGATGTCCGGACTGGCGGTCGGCGGCCAGATGGCGACCGCCGTCGTGCTCGACCACTTCGGCGCGCTCGGCCTGGAGCGCCATCCTGTCACGCCTGCGCGCATTGCCGGCGTGGTGCTCGTTGTAGCAGGCGTGTTCCTCCTTAAGCGCTTCTGACTCCAGTGCGCAAGACCCGGCTGCCCGCTGCCGATTGCCGCCATCCTCCACCCACCCGTCCCCTAACAATCTCTATCTAACCATCCAATAATACTGAAATCGCGCCGGGTCGATTCGTTGGGATCGCGAGGATCCGACAATTGCAACGTTCCGATGCAGGCAGACTTAATAGAGCGTGCGCCCGCTTGACCGTCGCGGCCGGCGCGGGGCCGGTGCTTATCGGCGCTGCGGTGCTGGTGGGTTGGGCATTTCGCGTCGACCTGCTGCGCAGCGTGCTGCCCGGTCAGACCGCGATGAATCCCCTCAGTGCCATCGCATTCATCCTGGCCGGCTCCGCCCTGCTGGCGCTGCGACGCGAACTCGTGTCTCGGGCCGCGGCGCGCGCCGGCCGGGCGCTGGCCGGCGCGGTCCTCTCGATTGGGGCACTGCGGCTCGCGGGATGCGTCCGCGCGCTGGACACCGGAATCGACCGCCTGTTGTTCGACGCGAGCCTCCTGCAAGACGTACCGCCCAACCGCATGGCTGCGAACACCGCTCTGGGCTTCCTGCTGGTCGGCGGCGCGCTGCTGCTGCTCGACTACCGGGCGCCCCTACGAGATACGCGTCCCGCGGCGAACGGCGCCGTGACCGATCGCACATCCCGCATTGGCGCTTGGCCAGCGCAGCCAATGGCAATCGTGGCGGCATTCGTTTCGGTCCTGGTGCTGCTGGGCTACGCGTACAGTATCAGCGCGCTCACGCACGTTATTCACTTCCAGGATTTGGCCGCCCGCATACCCATGGCGCTGCCGACCGCGGCCGCCTTCCTGCTGATCTCCGCCGGGACGCTGCTCGCACGGCCGGAGCGCGGCATCATGCGATTACTATCGGCAGATGACGCGGTAGGCAGCATGACGCGCCGTCTGCTCTTCGCCGCGGTGCTGCTCCCCGCTCTGCTGGGCTCGATCCTGCTCCATCTCCAGAGGCAGGGCCACATCGGTGCGGAGCTTGGCTCCGCGATGCTGGTTGCCGGGTGTATCGCCTCCTTCGCCCTGGTCGTCTGGTGGAACGCGCGGGTGCTCGACGGGTCGAACGAGGAGAAGCGCAACGCCGAATTGAAGGCGCGCGAACAGGACCGACTCCTCGCGCTCGTCACCGACTATGCGCCCGTCATCATCGCCTACATCGACAGCTCGCAACGGTACCGCTTCGTGAACAAGGGGTACGCCGAGCGGTTTCGGGTGCCGCGCGAGCGGATCATCGGGCAGCGCCTCGACGCGTTTCTCGGTGAGGAGACCTACCAGTCCATTGTCACCTACATCGACGCCGCGCTCGACGGGAGGCGCGTTACAGTGGACACGGTCGTGCCGTTCAAGGACGTCGGCGTGCGCCACATTCACTACGACTTCGTCCCCGACATCGCGCCGGACGGGCATTGCCGGGGCTTTGCGGCGCTGGTTCAGGACATCACGGCGCGGAAGCGCGCAGAGGAGGCGCTGGAGCGGGCGAAATCGGAGGCGGAGGAGGCGAACCGCGCCAAGAGCCAGTTCCTGGCGAATATGAGCCACGAGCTGCGTACGCCGCTTAACTCGATCATAGGCTTCTCGGAGATTCTTCATGAGCAGACCTTCGGCGAGCTGAATGCGAAGCAGGCGCGACAAGTCGGGAATATCCTGACAAGCGGGCGGCACCTGCTCCAGCTCATCAACGACATCCTCGATCTCTCAAAGGTGGAAGCCGGCCGCATAGAGCTGCACCACACCACGTTCGAGCTGGACCCGACTCTTCGCGGCGTGGTCGGAATCGTCTCGGCCCTCTCGGCGAAGAAGGGCATCCGCCTCGCCGTGGAGATCGCCGCGGATCTGCCCCCCGTGTGCGCCGACGAGGGCAAGCTGAAGCAGATCGTATACAACCTGCTGAGCAACGCGATCAAGTTCACGCCGGACGGCGGGTCGGTGACGCTGGCTGCTTCTTCCCGCCGGGGCTCAATCGGCGGAGGACCGGCCGGGCCGCTCGTGGCGATCACCGTCGCCGACACGGGGATCGGCATCCGCCACGAGGAGCACGAGCGAATATTCCACGAGTTCGAGCAGGTCGACAGCTCTTACGCCAGAAAGCAGCAGGGCACCGGTCTCGGTCTGGCCCTCACGCGCCGGCTGGTACATATGCACGGCGGGCGCGTGACTGTGGCGAGCGAGGGCGTCGAGGGGCACGGCAGCGTCTTCACTGTGGAGCTCCCGGTCGATACGCGGCCGCCCGCAGGCCTGCGAATGTCTCACGAGCCAAGGGACACAGACCACGAGACACAGGCCACGAACGACCAGCCGCTAACGAGGGGCCACGGGTCTCGACCCGTGCTGCGCATCGTCGAAGACGCGGCTGGCGCCGCAGTACAGGGCAGGCTATGAAGGCGACCATACTCATCGTGGAGGACAACCCCGTCAACATGGAGCTGGTGTCCGACCTGCTGGAACCGCACGGATTCACGCTTCTGCGCGCCTCCGACGCCGAGCATGGCATCCTGCTGGCCAGCGCGGAGCTGCCGGACCTAATCCTGATGGATGTCGGGCTGCCGGGCATGGACGGCCTGGAGGCGGCCCGCTTACTGAGCGGTGACGCTCGTACGCGCCACATCCCGGTCGTCGCGCTGACCGCGCATGCCATGGCAGGCGACGCGGAGCGCGCTGTGGACGCCGGCTGTGCCGGCTACCTCTCAAAACCGATCCAGATAAAGACTTTCCTATCGTCCGTGGCGCAGTTTATCGAGGCGCGCCGCGCGAATCGCAACGCCGCTTAAGGAGTACAGAAGCTTCCATGGGGAACAAGGTCCTGATCGTTGACGACGAGGCATGCAATCGCGAGCTGCTGGAGGATTTGCTCGGTCTGTGCGGCTATGAGTGCGAGGCCGCGGCAAGCGGCGAGGAGGCGCTCGCACGCCTCACTGACGAGACCGATCTCGTTCTCCTTGACGTGATGATGCCCGGAATGGACGGGTTCGAGGTCGTCCGCTGGCTGCGGCAGGACGTTCGATTCCGAGACCTACCGGTGATTATGGTCACCGCCCTGAATGGGCTGGAGGATCGGATCCGCGCGGTGGAGGCAGGCGCCAATGACTTCATCGCAAAGCCGGTGGACAGTACCGAGCTGCGGGTCCGGACGGCCTCGCTGCTCAAGATGAAGGCGGCGCAAGATGCCGCCCGCAAGTACCAGGTGAGTCTCGAGGCCACGGTCGAGCAGCGGACCATGGAACTAAGGCTGGCGCTGCACGATCTCTCTAATTCGCAGCGGAGGACGCAGCAGAGCTGCCTCGATACCATAAAGCGGCTCGCCCGCGCGTCGGAGTTCAAGGACGCGCGGACCGGCTTGCACCTGGAGCGCGTGAGCCACTACACGGCGCACATTGGGCTCTCACTCGGCCTGCCTCAGGCGGAAGTGGACGTGCTGCTGCATGCCAGCGCTATGCACGACGTTGGCAAGCTGGGCGTGCCGGACAGCATCTTGTCCAAGCCGGGCCTTCTTACGCCGGACGAGCGCGCCGTGATGCAGCAGCATACGACGATCGGGGGCTGCATTCTCGGCGGCTCGGACTCGGAGCTGCTGCAGGCCGGCGAGCAGATCGCGATGACGCACCACGAGAAATGGGACGGCAGCGGCTATCCGCGCGGCATACGCGGCGAGGAGATCCCGCTGTTCGGCCGAATCTGCGCCATCGCCGACGTGTTCGACGCGCTCACCACCGCGCGGCCCTACAAGGAGGCGTACGACAGCACCCGCGCCTACGCGATTATCCGCGAGGGCCGCGGAGCGCACTTCGACCCCCGTCTCGTCGACCTCTTCTTCGCCAGCCTGCGCGAGATCGAGGCCATCCAGCGCCGCTTTGCCGACTGAAACGATTGAAATCGGCCGGATGCGCAACGCATCCGGCCAATTTCGGTTTCTGTAATCCAGGAACTAGGATCCGGCTACCGTTCTACCAGCGGCTGCGTCCACCGCCGCCACTGTCCCGGCCGCCGCCCGCGCCGCCGGTCCGAGGGCGATCCTCGCGAGGCTTGGCCTCGTTCACCGTCAGGTTGCGTCCGCCGACCAGGGTTCCGTTCAGCGCGTTGATCGCGCTGCTCGCCTCGGCGTCCGTGGACATCTCGACGAAGCCGAAGCCCTTGCTCTGCCCGGTGTACTTGTCCGTCACGACCGTCGCGGACGAAACCGTTCCGTGCGAGGAGAACATGCTCTCCAGCTCGCCGTCCGTGGTTGAGTAGGGCAGCCCGCCCACATAGATACGCGTTGCCATTGTCAGTGGCCCCTTTCCTATCTTTCCCCCTGGTCCAAGTCAGGTCTGGGCCAAGGGCGACGGGTCCGCACAGGTACCGCCCTGCGCGAAACCAGGTGTTGGGCGAAGCCAATCTCATCTTCGCCATCTGAAATGAGCGTCAGGAAAGTCAGAAGGAGGTCAGCGGAAAATGTACAGCGGAGCGCGAAACTGGCGGAGCCGTCGCAACATCGAACCGCGGATCAAGATCGAAATTCTTGTGTTCTCTCAGACAGGCGCAGTATACCACACATAGACTTGATTGGCGGCCACTTCCTCCAAAGTCGTCGCGATTGGAGCGCGGCCACGCACGGCGGCAGGCCGCGCGGCGGGAACTTCCGGTGCTGCGGATATGGTATAATTAGGAATACAGGAACCCTGCTTTGTCGGTCCCCGATTAGACTCGGATAGAGCTGAATAGCACGCCGGACCAGATAGCCCTGTCTCTCGCGTAGATCGGACTTCGCGCCGGAGACGGGGTAATTGGATTCCAGCCCGGCCGTGGCGAAGCGACGCTTCCGTATCACAGGGCTCCGCCTCGTGCGACTGCGGCCAGATGGCCAGATTGGTGCGCTCCCGATGATCTCGAACAGTCCCGTCGGCGTCAGTAAGCCTTCGTTCTCCTCGCAGGTCCTTCCAGGCTCGGCTGCCGAGCAACAGGAGCGCGAGCGCATCGCGGAGTTCCAGCGCATCAAGTCGGAGCGCGAGGCGGCCGCGGTACGTGAGAAGCCCGAGCGGGACGCGGCGCGCAAGGCTGCGCATGAAGCAGCCGACGCTGCCAATCGAGCCATGATGCGCCAGAAGCGCTCCGCCTCGCCCCTTCGCGACACGATACGCCCGTAGCGCCTCCAGCGGCCCTGTGCGCTGCGCGGCAGCATGCACTTGAGTCGCGCCATCCACGCTTCGCAGCGTTGCCGCGCCGCTGATCGCACAAGGCGGCGGCGCGGGCGCTCTTCAGTGCCTCGATGCTCCCACCCCGCGTTATGGCGGGCGGTATCGGTCGCCGATCGTCCGGGCACACGCCGCCACGCCCGCGCACGGGACGGGAGTTGCCGCTGCATCCGGAAATAGCGGGACGACGCCGGCGAGGCGCAGAATCCATACGCTTATAGCGGCGCTGCGCACGCAGGGCGCCGCGACGACCGCTGTAACTCGCCATATCCACGATCCATCTCCTGACGCTGGCCGGGCCGCCCCGCCACTAGCCTAATCCCCCTCCGCATCCAGAACGCGCTTCACCCCGCCAGATCCGTTCCATTCTTGCCTTCCGGTCCGATACGCGACTGCGCGCGTCGCCGCTGCCGACGATGGCGTCGCGATTCGGGCGCGTCGGCACACGGCGCCGACATCCGCATCGCGCAGCCTCCCTCCTCGTTTTCACCCGTTACGAGGGGCGCCCCGGCAGATCGCCTGGCTTACGCTCCCTGGGCGCTGCACCACTTCGAGTGAACGGTGGATTCCTCTTCAAAATCTCGGGAACCAAGCCGCCGTTATCTTACGTCTTGCCGCAAAGGTCCAATGCTCGATTGATTACTCAATCGGTGGCTGCTTGTCCGCCGTCGAGCTGCTTGGACCTACTCGTCCCGTTTACTCATCGGAATTCACGCTTTCCATGCAGCGAGGTCGCCGTCATGCGCTACGAACGTGGGTATTGGCTCCCTATCTTCTGCGGTGTCTCCCTACTGATCCACCTGATTGTGGCCTTCGTAACACGCGGATTCGGCTGGGATCGCGTCCGGCCGCCGCAAGAGGGACGACAGATCGAAGTCACGTTCGAGCCGGCGCGCGCGCCGCTGACGGCGCAGCGGGATTCGCAACGGACCCTGCCGCTCAGAAACGTGGTCTCAATCGCGCCCTCGACGTCCCGCCCGGCACCTCAGCGCGCGCAAGCGGTCCAGCCTCGCGCCACGATTCGTCCAGTCCACATGCCGGCAGCGCGGCCGTTGCCGGGCCGGATCGCAAAGCCACGCACGCCGGCGCCGGTGCTGCCGAACGAAATAGCGGCCGAAACGCCCGTGACGGCCCCCGCCCTTACGCCTGCAGTGCGGCGGCCGGCGGCCACCGCGCGGCGAATTGCCGAACCCGTCCTGCCCGGCACGGCGCTGTCGGCGACGAACAGCAACTCAGCGCGCACCTCGCCGGCCGGCGCCGAAGCGCCGAAAACCGATATCGCCTTCGCCTCACGCGCTCCGCTGAACCTGCCGGGAATGCCGGGCTTCTCGCGCACAGGCGGCTCCATACTGCATGATCGGAGCGCGAATCCGCTTGGAAGCGGGGTTCCAAACGAGCGTCCAAACGTTGTCGCGCCTCCTCTCCTCGCCACGTCCGCTGGACTTCGGCCGGGACGGAGTGCGGTCGGGCCGTACTTGCCAACGGCGCGTGCTGCAGCGGCCGTGGCGCGCGCGGGCTTACGAATACCAGAGCCGCCAGGCGCCGGAATTGCGTATGGAGCCGCCAATAGCGGCCGGATCCTTGCTGCGGATCCGCGCGACAGCAGCGCCGGGCGCGCAGGCTCAATAATGCGCTCGATCGGAGCCAATCCGCTGGCGGGGGCAATTCCTGACGAAAGACCGGGCGCGATCGGGCACGCTTCCGGAGGACGGGCCGCAGCAAGTATCCGCCGAGGGACAGCCATCATTGGACTGGCGGCGAGCGCGAGCAGCGTCAGAACCGCCAGCGGTGGCCGGCGGTCGGTTTCGTCGCCGGAGATGCCCAGCAGCGCGATCGCCTATGCGGGAGTGTCCGGCGCACGGTCCGCAGGCATTCTGTCCCAGCCGAGCGGGGCGATCCGAGGCGCGTCGGTGCTGCACGCCACGGGCGGGAGCAACCCGCTGGCAAACGCGATCCCGGACGATAGGCCCGGCGGCGGAATTGGCGGGTCCGAGGCAGGATCGCGCGCGGCAATCCGTCGGGGCGGCAACGGCCCGCGGCTTGCGTCTGGAAGTACCGGAGCACCAGGGCTTCGCGCGCGTGGGCGGACCGCGGATACGCCGAAGGGCGATCTCGCGTACTCAGGAACCGTGATGCGGGATGTGCGGCTTGCGGGCGCGAGCGTTTCCACCGGTCCCGCGAGCGCTGCCTCGATCCTGCACGCGCGCGGCGCAAATCCCCTCGGCGACGCGATCCCGAACGACAGGCCGGGCGGCGCGGGCGGCCATCTGCTCGGCGTCGCCGGAACTGGTGCGACGATCCACCGGTCCGGCGGAGCGGTGCGAGTGGGCGCAAGCTCCGCCGCGGCGTCTGCTGCACGTCGACACTCCAGTTACACTCCGGACGGACCGGGCGGCGGCGTACGTTACGCGGGCAGAGCCGGCACCGCAGCGCCTTTCGGCCGATCCATCGCCGGCGTGTCGATTCTGCACGCCGGATCCGGCGGCAACCCGCTTGGAAATGCGATCCCGGACGATAGGCCGTCCGCATCGATACGCGGCTCCGTAGCGAGATCGAGCGGGCCGATTCGCCGGATGGGAAGCGGTCCTCGGCTTGCCGGAGGCATTACTCCGGCCTCGGCCGGCCACGGGCGCGGGCGCGCCACCTTCGCACTGGATGTCCCGAGAGGCGACGCGGGATACTCCGGAGCCGGCCAGCGGGACTTGCGGCTTGCGAACACCGGCAGCGGCAGTGCGGGCACGATCCTCCATTCGCGCGGCGCGAACCCTCTTGGCGATGCCATCCCGGATGACGGGCCGGGAGCCGACACGCGACGGAGTCTCGCTCTTACCGGCGCAGGCGCGAACATCCATCGGGCCGGCGGCGCGGGCATTGCGGCCGGAGGAACGGCGGGTCCGGCGCACGGCGTCCAGAGACGGTCCGTCTCGGCGGATGTCGCGGGCACTGTGGTCGCATATGGCGGCGGGACGAGCGACGGAGGCCGCGGCCCGGCGTCCATGCCGGGCGAACTCTACGTTTCGATTCGCAGCAGCGACCCCGGCACGGGCGGCGCAGGATCGATAATGCACGAGCGTGGCGCGAATCCGCTTGGAAGCGGGCTTCCCGACGACCGTCCGGGCGTGGCGGGCCGCGCCTGGCCAACGGGCGGTTCGGCGGGGGCCATCCGCGACGGGCACGACTTGCGGCTGGGCGCGAGCGCTGCCGCAGTGAACAGACCCGGCCGGCGAGCAGGCTCCGGCTACGCGGAAGCGCCGAGCAGACGCATCGCCTTCGCGGCAAACGGAGCGAACAGCGCATCGGAGGGCGACCCTAGCCGCCTGGAGCGATCCCTGGCCCGTACGGCGGGGTTCGGCGGCAGAGGCGCCAACCCGCTGGGCGGCGCCATACCCGACGATAGGCCCGGCGCGGGGTCGGGGGAGTGGAGCGTTGGCAATACGCCGCGCCCGAACATTCGGCGGGGCGACGGAGGGCTGAGCCTGGGACGGAGCGGTGTCGCCGCCGCCCCACTCGGTCGCGGACGAACGGCGCGATCCGCGGACACGCCGAAGGGCGAGCTCGGATACTCTGCTGGAGACGGGCGGGCCGTTCAGTACGCAGCAGTCGGGCTAAGCGGCTCCCGCGGCGGCCCAGGCTCGATCTTGCGCGGGCGCGCGGCGAGCCCACTGGGCGACGGACTGCCGGCTGATAGGCCGGGCGTGGCGCCGGGCTCTGCCGGCGGCGTTAATGCCGCCTCAGGGGACGTGGCGGCATCGGAAGGCATCGGAAAGCTGCGCCACGGCGGCGGCCCACGGCTGGGCGCGGCGCTGTCGCATCCCGAACTGCCAGGCAGGCCGGGACGTGCTCGCGGAGCGGACAGGCCGGGCGCCGGTGATCGCGTGTTCGTTTCGGCAGCGGGAACTACGGCGGAGGGCGACATCGTTCAGGAGGGACCGGGCGCCCGATACGCCGCCGCGCGTTACGGCAACGTGGGGCGGATAATCCGAGACGCCGTCGGAGTTCCGGGTCGCGGAGCGCTGTTTCAGACCAGGCCCACGGACGGCACCGACGGTCCTGTCCACATCGTGTACACCATGGACGTGTCCAAGAGCATGCTCGACGGAAACAAGATACTCAAGGCGAAGGAGGAGCTCAAGCGGGCGATCGGAGAGCTTCGGCCCGTGGATTCCTTCAACGTCATTGCGTTTACGCGCGAGACGCAAACGTTCCGGGACGACGCGGTAGCCGCAACTCCGGAAAACGTCCGCGACGCATGCGAGTATGTCGAGGGTATGAAGATCGGCCCCGGCACTAACATCTCCGGAGCCATGGATCTCGCCCTCAAAATGACGGGCATCGAGTATATCTACGTTGCATCGGACGGCGAGCCCAACGGCGGGATCGAAGACTTCAAGAAGCTCAGGAAGTTCATCCGCGAAAGGAACACGCGCAACATTCGGATAACCACGCTGGCGCTGGGCCTCGGTGAAAAGTTCCAGGGAATGAAGCTGCTAAAGGCGGTAGCTGAAGAGAACGGCGGCACGTACGATTACATCGACATGTCCAAGCTGCCCAAACCCAAGGCCGCTGCGCGCTGACGCGGCGCAATCGTTCGCTCAGAGACAACTCCGGCCACCCTGCGCGCCCCAGCGCGCAGGGTGGCCAATCGTTAGTGCGTCCAGCCGAAGAAGCTCGGAGTCTGGCTCGCCGCGCCGATCAGGTGAAAATCCTGCTCGGCGCAGATGTCAGGCGTCCCCGGCGTCCGCATCGCATTCGCCCTCGCGATCCATTCGCCGATTCGCTTTGTGGTATCGTTACCGCCGCGGGAGCGGATCTGATAGACGAACAGGTGCGTGAACCGCGGCAGGGGATTGGGATCGCGTCGCGCCGTCTCCACTTTGGGCGGCTCGTTCTCCAGGTCGGTGAACATGGCGACGGTGACGGCGCGGTTCCCGGCGTCCCTGGCGAGATAGGCCGCATAGTCCAGCGCGCCCGCGGTGTCTGTGCCGGGAGGAGCGCCCCTGGGCTTGCCGTTCACCGTGAAGCCGCTGCTCGTCGGGCGCTGCCTCAGCTTGCGGATGCTCTCCGCGAGGTTGGCCTTGGCCTGGGCAGCCGGAAGCGTCGAGAGTGGCAGCGTGGTCATCGCAACGCGGACGTCGTCACTGTTCCAGCTATGGTCGTCGAGACCGATTACCACGCACGAATCGCCGGGATATAGCTCGCGAACCCCTGCCGACGCCGTCTTCACCGCCTGGTCCCACTGGTCGCAGAACGAAGCCGTTTCGTCCAGGATGATAACCAGCATGCGGCCCTTCGGCGCGTCCGCGGACCGTGCCGCATAGGCCGGCGTCGAGGTCTCTGCCGGCGCGCACCCATTGAGCAGCGGCAGGCACGCGCCGAACCCGGCCACCGTGGCCGCCACGAACGTTCTCCTGTTCATGTGTCCATCCTTTCCGTAATCGAGGCTGCTCTCTCGCGCGAGTCGCGGCCGTTCCAGTACGGCGACCGGTCCCTATCGGCGTCGAATGATATGCGGCTCATGGTCGCGCGCTCTTCCTGCTCGCCGCCAGCCGTCCCATGGGCGCGCGGCCGGACCTCCAGCCCGCCGTCGCCGTCCTCAGCCCGCGTCCGCGTCTCCGGGCGGTAGGGACCCGCCGGCGCGAGCGGTGAAGGGCGCGTGGTTTCGGCGGACTCCGCCAGCGGCCGCGAGTCCGGAACCACTGCGTGAACGCCGCCCGCGGGGCCACTATCCGTCCGACTCCCGCCGAATCGGGCGAGCAGCGATCCGATGGCGCGGACGAGCCGCGCTAGCGGACGGACGGCCCGTCGCGCCGCGGCGGTCTCGCGGCGGAGCTCGGCGATGCGCACGTCCAGCGCACGCTGCGCCGCGGTGATCTCCAGGTCGAGGTCCGTGAAGATACGATCGATCTCCATTGCCAGATCGTCGAAGCGGCGGTTCTCCGCGATGACGTCGGGATCGTTGGCGCGAGTGAGGCGTCCGCGCGCTGATGCGAGGGTGGCGTCCGCCCGTGCGATGGCGTCGCGGACGATGGCGATGGGCGAGTCCGGCGGCGCCGGCCTGCCGCTTCGGGCTCGGAGCTCCGCGGAGAAGTCCGCGACGCGACGCTCGATCGGCAGCGACGCACTGGGAATCGCCGACGCGCCGGTTGGACCGTCCAGCCGCGTAAGAAGCTCCGCGAGAGCATTGAGCGTCGCCTTCTGCGACGGCTCGCGGTACAGTGTCTGGAACTCCACGCTGAGAAGGGCCTCAGCCGGCTTCGAAAGCGCCGCCGAACGCTCCGCGTCGAGAGCGGCCATGCGGTCGCGGATCGCGCCGAGCCGCCGCTCGGCCGTGTCCAGCGACTGGAAGGCGTCCGAATCGTGCCGGTCATACAGGTTGCGGATGTCGATCCGGTGCCTGTCGCTGCTCTTCCGCTGCGCCGCCAGCGGGTCGCGCAGTTTCGACTGTATGCCCTGCCGGCGGCTCTGGCACGCCCCGATCGCGGAGTCCAGCGTCGTGCCCGGAGCGCGCGGATCTGCCGAGAGGGCGCGGACATCGCCAAGAAACGCGTTCGCCCAGGTGACGACCCGGTCCCGCTCCGCGGCCATCGCCGCCGACTGCGCACGCTTGCGGGCCACGATTGTCTCCGTCGCATCGCTGTGCGCCGACGTGTTCGGCACCAGGCCGCTCACCTGCTTGTCGAGCGCCGCGACCTCCGCTTTCTGCGCTTCCAGCGACTGGGCCAGGCGGTCGACGGCGTCCGCACTCGAAGTCACCGTGGGATGCACCACGCCCTGCCCGACAATTCCGCGGAACCGGAAGATCATCCAGGCCAGCTTGAGCCGCTGGAACCAGACAGGCGCCTGATAGGTCAGGTAGCCGGTCACGGCCGTGACGACACCGATCTCCTCGATGAGCGCCGTCAGCCCCGCAAAGAGGGCGCTGACTCCGGCGTTTTGCGCCGCGATCGAGCCGTCCATTCCGCCGCCCAGCTTTCCGCGCAGATATCCGCCCCATGAGATGAACAGGACGAGCGCGAACATCGCCGCGACGGCGATTGCGCGGCGCACACGCTTCTCGCCGTACCAGGGCGAGGCCTCTTCCGGCCGGGAAGCCTGGGCGTCATCGTCCGGCTGAACACCGTTGCGCTGCCCGGCCGGCGCGCCGGCCCCGACGAAAGAGTACGCGTCCGCGGCCTCTTCACCGGACATGGCCAGGACGGCTGCCAGCCCCATCAGTCCGACCAGCAGGATGCTGACGGCGAGCGCGATCGGCTGGATCGGCCCGACCGGCGTGATCCACGGCTCGGCGGGAGCGGGCAGGAACAGCTCCAGGATCGGGGCATCGTTGATGGCGTTGACCAGTACCAACGGGGCAAGGACCGCGGTCGCGATCATTCCGGTGTAGAAGCGCATACGCCCAACGCGGTTGCGGATTCGCTCCAGCGCGTCGAGCGTGTCGCGGGCATCCGCGATCTCCCGCTGGCGCTCCTGTATGGCGATTGCCCGGTGGTTGGGAATACGCGGGACGGCGTCCCGGCGATTTGGAGTGGTTGGAGGTGCATCCATAGATAAGACCTCTTTCGTAACGCATAGACCCGATGTCGATGAGAGCGGCGGCGCCCGGCGGGGAAGCCGCAAGGGCGATGCGCGCCAGCTACTCGACTAAACGTCACGAGCAGAGGTTATTTTGTTATCGTGGATGTGATTTTGAAAGTGGACGGATTATGAGGGGCGGCTTGCGCCGAGCGGGTCAGTCCACCAGGTCGCGCAGCAGCGGCGCCGCGCGCGCCGGATCCAGCTCACCCTCGCTCTTCGCGATGACGAGGGCCGCCATGCCGTTTCCGATCAGGTTCGTGATCGCGCGGGCCTCGCTCATAAACCTATCTATGCCGATCAGGATGGCCAGCCCCGCAACCAGGCTCGCGTTGTGCGTGCTCGTGAGCGTCGCGGCGAGCGTGATAAATCCGCCGCCCGTCACGGCCGCGGCGCCCTTGCTCGTCAGCAGAAGCAGGCCCATCAGTCCGAGCTCCTGCGGGAACGAGAGGTGCGTGTTCGTAGCCTGCGCGAGGAACACGATTGCCATCGCCAGATAGATCGAGGTGCCGTCGAGGTTGAAAGAGTAGCCGGCCGGGACGACGATGCCGACGACGCTGCGCGCGCAGCCGGCTCGCTCCAGCTTCTCCATCAGTGGGGGCAGCGCCGACTCGCTGGAGGAGGTACCGAGCACGAGCAGGATCTCGTCCTTGATGTATCGCAGGTACTTGCGGAGACTGAATCCGAACGCCCGAGCCACCAGGCCGAGCACTCCCACGATGAACACGATGCAGGTGGCGTAGAAGACGGACATCATCTTGACCAGCGCGACGAGCGCGTGGATCCCGGAGGAGCCTACCGTCGAGGCCATAGCTCCGAATGCCGCCAGCGGCGCAAGCCAGACCACGATGCCGACGATGCCGAAGAAGGCCTGCGCCGCGAGGTGGATCAGGTCGTTCAGCGGTTTCGCCCGGGCGCCCATCCGCGCAAGCGCGACGCCCATCAAGATCGAAACGAGCAGCACCTGGAGGATTTCGCCCTCTGAGAAGGCGCTAACGAACGTCTGTGGAATAGTGTGGAGGACGAATGTGACCGCGCTCTGGTGGCCGGCCGCCTCGCTGAACGTGGCGACCTTTCCGATCTCTCCGGCTGAGGGCCGGTAGTTCACTCCTACGCCTGGCTGCAGAAGATGGACCGCGCCGAGAGCGATGAACATGGCGATCGTGGTGAAGACCTCGAAGTAGACGAGCGCCTTGATGCCGACCCGCCCGACCTTACCCAGATCGCCGACGTTCGCGATCCCGCCGACCACGGTAAAGAAGACGATCGGGGCAATCAGCATTTTGATCAGGCTGATGAAGCCGTCCGCGAGGGGCTTCATCTGCTCGGCGAGGCCGGGCACGCCCTTTTGCGTGGGGAATTCGAGGCCGAACGCGACGCCGCATGCGACGCCGATCAACACCCAGAAGTAGATGTGACAATAGAACGGCAGGTGGCGATGCGGCTCGGCAGCGGGCGCGTCCGCCGGCTCGGCGTGGTCCGGAATTTCGGGCACATAGGCCTCCTGCTGGGCGTGGTATGATTCTGACCGCCTGCGATGATACCCGGCCCGGCGCGCGTGTGTCGACGCCGGACATTGTCAGCTGGACGGCGAACTATCTGCCGGGCGCGACCGGAGTACGGCACGCCGCGCAGAGTGTCGCATATACGGGTCACTCTGTCCGCGGCAGGGCAAAGCAGCGCGCCGCGAAAGCGCGGTGAACGCGGCGACGAACTGACGCATTAACGGAGGGTTACATGAATTGGATCGGTCGGTCGGGCTTGCTGTGCGCAGCGACGCTGTTCGGCATCGTGCTTGGCTCCGCGGCGCGGGCGAACCCCGGGCCGCCCTACTTCACGGACGATCCGGAGCCAGTGGAGTACCGCCATTGGGAGGTGTACGCAGCATCGCAATACAGCAACGGCCGGGACGGCGTCTTCTACACGGCGCCGCACGTCGAAATCAACTACGGCGCCGCGCCCAACCTGCAGCTCCACGTAATCGCGCCGTTCGCCTATAGCCGGCCCGGCGGGGGCATGCCGGCGCAGTACGGCTTCGGCGACACCGAGCTGGGCGTCAAGTACCGGTTCGTCCAGGAGACGAAGCAGCGGCCGCAGATCGGCGTCTTTCCGCTGCTGGAGGCGCCCACCGGCGATGCCGGCCGCGGACTCGGAAACGGGCAGGCGCAGGTTTTCCTGCCGGTCTGGCTGCAGAAGAGCTGGGGCAAATGGTCGTCGTATGGCGGCGCCGGCTACTGGATCAACCCGGGAGCGGGAAACCGGAACTACTGGTTTACCGGGATCCAGGTGCAGCGGATGGTATCGAAGCAGCTCGCTCTCGGCGCCGAGCTGTTCCACGCGACGTCCAACGCGGTGTGGGCGCCGGACCGGACGGGGTTCAACATCGGCGCGGTATACGACTTCGACGAGGGGCATCACCTGCTGCTCTCCGGCGGCACGGACTTCCACGGCCCGACCCGCGGCGCGGCGTACGTGGCCTATCAGTGGACGTTCGGGCCCCACGAGGCGCACAAGTAGTTCAGTTATGGCTTACGGCTTTACCCTATGGCAGCACGATCCGCCCTCGACGATCCCGCGACCGATCTGATTCGCAGCCTGCCACTCGCGGCCACGCGGCGCATCGTTGCGCTTGCCGGGCTGCCGGGATCGGGCAAGAGCACGCTGGCAGCCCGGCTGGCCGACGAGGTGAACGCGCGGACCGCGCCGGGGACGATGGTCGCGCTGGGAATGGACGGCTTCCATCTGACGCGCGCGGAGCTGGACGCCATGCCGGATCCTGCGCTCGCGCACGCGCGCAGAGGGGCGCCGTGGACCTTCGCGCCGGACCGGCTGCGGGAGCGGCTGGCGGCCCTGCGGAGCACGGCGGGCCGGGAGGCAGTCGCGTGGCCGGACTTCCAGCACGACGTCGGCGATCCGGTGGAGGGCGGCTGCATCGTGCCTTCGGAGGCGCGAATTGTGCTCGTCGAGGGAATCTACCTGCTGCACGACGGAGACGGCTGGCAGGGTATCCCGGACCAGTTCGACGAGCGCTGGTACCTGGACACGCCGCTCGAAACTTCCATGGCGCGCGTGGCGGCGCGGCACGTCGCGAAGATGGGCCTCTCGCCGGAGGCCGCCGCCGCGCGCGCGAACGCGAACGACCGGCTCAATGCCGAGGTCGTGGCGCGCAGCCGCTTTCGCGCCGATTTCATCGTGCGGCCGTAGGAACGAGCGCGCCGATGTAACCGACCCGGCCTGTGGTCCGTCAAACGGGCATGGACTTCGGTTGTTCGTGGGAGGGGCGATGATGAAGCTGCAATCACTGACGACACTGCGGTTGTGGGCGGTCGTGGGAATCGCCACGGCCGGCACTGCCGCGGCGGCGATGCTCTTGCTGCCCGGCCGGGCGCCGGCCGGGCCGGATCGCAACTCTGCCGGCGCCAAGACCATCGTACTCCTGGACGGGTATGTGCAGTCGCGGTTCGAGGAGGACAACAACCGATTCGGCGCGGATCGGCTGCCGCCCCCGGTTCGCGGGCACGACACGATCCGGTATGAGCTTGCGGCGGCCACACCCTACGAGCATCAGGTGCTCAAGGAGGTCAGCGATCTTGGCTCCGAATACGTCGTCGAGTTCGTGCACTGCACGCATCCGTTGGGCAGAAAGCAGCTCGCCCAGGCGCCGGCGGACGATGGGCCGAAGGTGCTTGGCATCACGCTGATCGCGGCCAAGACGTCCGAGGCGCCCATCCGGCCTTATTCGTTCGGCAAGGATCGCGAGCCGTTTCGCAAGTCGGTTGAAGAGCCGATCCAGAAGCGCGCGGCCGACGATATCTCCAAGCTGATGAAGGGAACGCCCGTAGACGCAACGATTGGAACCTGGCACGTCGCGTATCGCCCTGTACGCGCGTCCAAGGCCTCTTGCCTCAAGTGCCATGTGGGCGCGAGCGGCGGCGACGTGCTGGGCATAATGGCCTATGCGGTTCGGCCCCCGATCAAGCCGGTGGGCGACACGCCGGTGAAGGCCGTTTCGATGCGGCGATAGACTTCGGTCGCGCATCCTGTGCGCGGCCGTCTCGTTCGAGCGTCGCACCGCAAGCGTGGGCGCTTCGGCCATCGTGGCCGTTGCGCGTGCTTGAAGGACTGAAATGTATCCCTCTTCTCCCGCAAGAAAACGGGAGAGGAGGGATTTTTTTGCGGCGCCATCCGAGGAACGCGTGACGCGGTGGGGCTTTAACGCCGATGTCCGGCCGAGCGCATTCTCAGCTCGCGCCGCCAGGACAGAGCTTGCCTGCCTTGTCGTCGACGAACACGTCGGAGATTGCGAACAGGCCGGCCGGGTTCGGGACGAGCGAGGCG
>DATGJU010000117.1:0-17240 GCA_035295045.1 Chthonomonadaceae bacterium | reverse complement strand
CAGTCGCCGCACTTCGGACAGCCGGGCAGCGTGGCGGCACAGGGCGCCGTCGTCGCCCGATTGCGGATTTCCGGAGGCCGAATTGCCTAGCTGAACAGTCCCTTTTGCACCACGCCTTCATCGGACGGTCCGATCAACCGGTTGTTCAGGCCCTGGAATTTGTAGCTCAGACGGTAGGGATCGAGTCCCATGATGTGGAGAATCGTCGCCTGAAGGTCGCGGATCGTGACCTTATCGCGGACGATGCGGTAGCCGAACTCGTCGGTCTCGCCGAAGACCTGGCCCGCCTTGACGCCGCCGCCGGCCATCCACATGCAGAAGCAGTGCGGATGGTGGTCCCGGCCCAAGTACTTGGACCCTCCCCGCGCCTCATTCATCGGAGTTCGGCCGAACTCGCCACCCCAAACCACCAGGGTCTCGTCCAGCATGCCGCGCTGCTTCAGGTCCGTAACGAGCGCGGCCGCGGCGCGATCCATCTCCTTGCACTTGCGCGGGAATGCGTTCATCAGGTCGTCGCCCGTGCCGGTTCCATGGATATCCCAGCCCCAGTCGTAGAGCTGGACGCACCGCACTCCTTTTTCCACGAGCCGCCGCGCGAGAAGGCAGTTGTTCGCGAATGACGCTTGGCCCGGTTTGGCGCCGTACTGCTCGCGGATCGCTTCCGGCTCCTTCGAGATGTCCATGACGTCGGGGACGGAGATCTGCATGCGGTAGGCCAGCTCGTATTGGGACAGCCGTGTCAGCGTCTCAGGATCGCCGAACTCCCGGGCCTCCAGCGCATTGAGTCGGTCCAGGGCATCCAGGGTGTCGCGGCGCGTGGTGCGATCCATTCCGGGCGGATCCGCAAGGTAGAGGATCGGCTCGCCGGTCGAGCGGCACTGGACGCCCTGGTAGACGGACGGCAGGAAGCCGCTGCTCCAGAGGCTCTTGCCGCCGGTCGGATCGGTGCCGCCGGAGATCAGCACGACGAAGCCCGGCAGGTCCTGGTTCAGCGAGCCCAGTCCGTAGGTGAGCCACGACCCGAGCGACGCGTTGCCGGCGATGGAATTGCCGGTATAAAGGAACAGTTCCGCCGGCGCGTGGTTGAACTGGTCTGTGTTCATCGAGCGGATGATCGTGATGTCATCCACGATGCCCGCGGTGCATGGCAGCACCTCGCTCACCATCGCTCCGCTCTGGCCGTGCTTCGCAAACTTGTATGGCGTTCCGAGCATCTTCGGCACGCCCTTGATGAACGCGAACCGCTCGCCCTTCATAAGGGAGTCGGGACACGGCTGCATGTTCAGCTTCACCAGCTCGGGCTTGTAGTCGAACATGTCCAGGGTGGGCGGCGCGCCGGACATGTCCAGGTAGATGATGTTCTTGGCGCGCGCCGGCAGCATGGGAGGCCGCGGCGCAAGGGGAGCCCGCTCGCTCGCCGAGGCAGACGATTCCGATCCGGCCAGCGAACCGAAGGCCAGCGCGCCGAGCCCAAGCCCGGTCCGGCCGAAAAACGTCCGTCGCGTGATCGCTCGCGCGCGGCGCAGGTTGTAGTCCATAAGTTCCTCGTCGGCGATTGGCGGGCGGCGCCTAGAATCGCGCGCCACCCCTCATACCAGGTCGTAGGCCAAAATCCAAAATCCAACATGCGTGACCAAGCTCAGTGCGCGGTCAATACGCTGTCCATGTTCAGAAGGACGTTGCATACCACGGTCCAGGCGGCCAGGTCCGCGGGATCGGCGCCCTCGGGCAGCGGGCCGATCGGTTCCGCAGCAAGGCGTTTCGCGGCGGTGCGATCGACTGCGTAGCGCGCGTGCTCCCTGTTGTAGAGCTCTACCAACGGCGCGATCTCGGCGGCCTGTGCCGGTCGTGCCTGGACCAGCTCAAGTGCGAAGCGGACCTGACCCGTCAGTCCAGTCGCGTCCGCGCCGGGCGCTAAGAGAACCGCGCCGGCAGTGCTCGGTTTCGATGTGCCGGCTACAGGACCCGGCTCGCGGCCGGAGCGGACCTCGGCGCCGCGGCCGGCGGCGCCTGACGCTGCCGCAGCGCCGGACTCGCGAACGATTCGGCGGGCAAGGGCCTGCGCCATCTCCAGGTAGGCGGGATCGTTCAGCGTGACGAGCGCCTGCAGCGGCGTATTGGTCGGGAAGCGGCGCAGAGTGCAGATTTCCCGGCTGGGCGCGTCGAATGTCGCCATACTCGGGTTCGGTGAGGTGCGCCGCCAGAACGTGTAAATCCCGCGACGGTAGCGGTCCTCGCCGGTACTCGTGGGATACGAGCGCTGGCCATTGAAGGCGGCCTGCCATAATCCGTCCGGCTGCGGCGGGAAGACGGACGGCCCACCGAGCTTCTCGGACAGCAGCCCGCTCAGCGCAAGAGCCTGATCGCGAACGGTTTCGGCGTCCAGGCGCCGGCGCGGATATCGCCAGAGCAGGCGATCGCGGGCATCCTTGGCCAGCCCGGCCGCGGAGACGCGGCACGATTGCCGATAGGCTGCCGAACAGACGATCTCGCGGATGATCGCCTTCATATCCCAGCCGCGCTCCATGAACTCGACAGCCAGCCAGTCGATGAGCTCCGGATGCGACGGCAGCGCGCCCTGCTGACCGAAGTCCTCCTCCGTCTCCACGATCCCTGTGCCGAAAAGCTGCGCCCAGATCCGATTCACTTCGACGCGCGCCGTGAGCGGATTGGAGCGGCTCACGAGCCACTCCGCGACGCCGAGGCGGTTCGCCGGGGCGCCTGCCGGCGGGGGCGGGAACGCGGCGGGGAATCCGGGCTGCACGGGCGCGGCGG
This sequence comes from Chthonomonadaceae bacterium, assembly GCA_035295045.1. GTDB lineage: Bacteria > Armatimonadota > Chthonomonadetes > Chthonomonadales > Chthonomonadaceae > DATGJU01. The sequence continues at coordinate 14,465 of DATGJU010000117.1, read as the reverse complement.
GCAGGAGGAAGTTGCCGAGGACAAGGACGTGCGACTGCCGATGCTTCTCTGGCGGCAGCTCCTTCATAATGGGCAGCGCCACCGGCTTGATTCCGTCCAGAGCCTTCTTGTCGGCCAGCACGCGGGCGGCGGCCTGGGAGGACTGGGGCTCCTTCGCCGCTGCAGCCATGTCGCTTTCGAGCTGCCGTTTGAGCTCGGCGGCTCGGGCAGCCTCGAGCTCCGGCGTCAGTGGGGCGGTCGGGCGCTCGTCCGGCTGGTCGTTGTCCTCCGTCTGGTTGAAGAACGCCGTGAAGCGATAGAACTCCTCGTTGGTAATCGGATCGAATTTGTGCGAGTGGCACTTCGCGCATCCGAGCGTGAGCCCGGTGAATGCCTGCATCGTCGTGATCGAACGGTCGAGTACGGCGGCGGTGCGGAACTCCTCGCGGTCGGTGCCGCCCTCCGTATTGGTCATGGTGTTGCGGTTGAAAGCGGTCGCGATGAGCTGCTCGGGCGTCGGGTTCGGCAGCAGATCGCCGGCGACTTGCTCGGTGATGAACCGGTCGTACGGCAGGTTCTTGTTCAGCGCGTTGATGAGCCAGTCGCGGTAGGGCCACAGGTTGGGGCGCAGCGGGTCCGAGCCGTAGCCCGCCGAATCGGCGTAGCGGGCGATGTCGAGCCATTTCCTGGCCCATTTCTCCCCGAAGCGAGGCGAGGAGAGCAGCCGGTCGACGACGCGCGCGTAGGCGTCCGGTGAGCGGTCCTCGATGAACGCCTTCACCTCGGAGGGAGTCGGCGGAAGACCGATCAGGTCCAGCGAGAGCCGCCGGATCAGCGTATACCGGTCGGCTTCAGGCGACGGCGCCAGTCCATTGCGCTCGAGCCGCTCCGCGATGAAGGCGTCGATAGGCCCGCGCACCCATGTGGCGTGCTGCACGCGCGGCGCCGCCGGCCGCCGCGGCGCGACGAACGCCCAGTGCGGCTGGTATTTCGCTCCTGCGGAAATCCACCGCCTGATCGTCGCGATCTCATCCTGCGTCAGGCGCTTGCCCGAAGCCTCAGGCGGCATCTTCGATTCCGACCGGGCCGTGATTCGTAGATATACCTCGCTCGACAGCGGTTTGCCGGGTATGATCGGCCTGTCGCCTTCGAGCGTCTTCGCGAATGCGCCCTCCGGCTTGTCGAGACGCAGGCCCGCCTGCCGCTTCTTGTCGTCCATCCCGTGGCAGGAGAAGCAGTTCGCCGTGAGGATCGGACGAATGTCGTGCAGATAGTCTGGCGGCCGCGGGGGCACAGTCGCCCTGTCGACCTTGCCGACATGAGCGGGAGCGTGCGCGGGCGGCGCGGCGGTGCACACACGCGGCAGCAGCCCGAGGAGGAGCGTTGGGGCGATCATTGCGCCGAGATAGTTATCGATTCGCGTGCGTTTCATGTTACCCTTGATTATACTACCGAATGCGCGCTTTGACCCAGACGTGATTCAGGCGGTTCGCCGTCCGAGCGCGGTAACGGGTGCGACCCGGTCTGCAGGCGGAGGGCGCCTTCTCAGAGAAGGTCACCAAGGGGCTAACGAAGCATGGCATCCAGCCGCGAGTCCGAAACAGAACCGTGCCAGGCGACGCATTCCGGCGCGACAGAGCGCTCGTCACCGGGCTCGGGACCGTCCGACCTGCAGAATTCGCGCTCGGAGCAGGTGGCGCACGGCGACTTGCCGCAATCCGATCCTGGATTGCCCGCGGCAATGGACCGGGCCTATCGTACGGAATTGCCGTCCAACCCTGGATCGCCGTGCGACGTGGACACGCCGCGTCGCATGGAAGCACCACCCGACGTGGCATCGCCGCCCGATCGCCCGCGTTCGGAGCCCGTAGATGCGGCCGGACCGCTGCGCGCCTATCTGGACCGGCGAGCGCAGCGCGGCTCGGAGCTGGCGCGATGGGCGCGATTGGATCTGGCGATTAGCAGGGCGCGCACGGGTGTGGCGATTGCGACCGCCCTCGTGGCCTGGTGCGCGTTCGGCGCACACCTGTTTTCCGCCTGGTGGATTTCCGCGCCGATCTTACCGTTCGTGGCGCTTTTGTCCGCGCACGAGCGCGTGCTGACGGCCAGGCGACGTGCCGATAGAGCCGTCGGATTCTACGATGCCGGAATTCGGAGATTGGAGGGCCGCTGGATCGGCCGCGGAGTGACGCGCACGGACTTCGCGACAGCTGCGCACCCGTATGCGGCCGACCTGGATGTCTTCGGCCGCGGTTCCGCGATGGATCTGATTTGCGTTGCGCGAACTGGTTCAGGACAGCAGCGGCTCGCGGAATGGCTTATGAGCGCGGCCACGTCGGACGCCATCCGAGAGCGGCAGGCCGCGATCGAGGATCTGCGTAATCGTGTCGAGTTCCGCGAGGAGCTCGCGCTGCTGGGAGACGACACGGTCGTCGAAGCGGCCAAGCTGGACGCGTGGGGCGCAGCGCCGTCCGGCCTCGATGCGGCCTGGGTGCAGCCTCTAGCAGTTATCCTGGCCGTAGCCGGGATCACCGCGACCGCGGCCTGGCTCTGGCTCCGTACCGGTGGGATGCCGCTCCTCGGCGTGCTGGCGGCCGGACAGCTCTTCCAATTCGCAATACGGTTACGCGTACGGCGAGCGTTCGAAGGCGTCGAGGAATCGGCGGCGGCGCTGGCGGCCGTCGAGGGACTGCTCGCGCGGCTGGAGCGCGAGCAGGTCGAGTCGCCCCCGTTGCGCCGAATGAAGGCCGAGCTCGTGTCCGACGGCGTGATGCCGAGCGACGCCATCCGGCGGCTCCGTCGACTGCTGGAGTGGCTCAGACTGCGCGAAAGCATCTACTTCGCGCCGATTGCGCTGATCTCTCTCTGGGCCGTTCAGTTCGCGTGCGGCATCGATCGCTGGCGCAAGACGCACGGGACACGCCTGCAGGCGTGGCTGGACGTCGCGGCGGACTTCGAGGCGCTCGCGTCGCTGGCCGGCTACGCGTTCGAGCATCCGGCCGACCCGTTTCCGAGTATCGAGGAGCGCGGTCCGTGCTTCATCGCGGACGAGATCGCGCACCCGCTGCTGACAGAGAGCGTCGCCGTGCGCAACTCCATGGACCTTTCCGATGGCGTTCGGCTGGCGATCGTGAGCGGCTCAAATATGTCCGGCAAGAGCACGCTTCTGCGATCGATCGGCGTGAACGCGGCGCTCGCGCTCGCCGGTGCGCCGGTGCGCGCGCAAAGCCTGACGCTTTCGCCGCTGCAGATCGGCGCGTCGCTCCGGACGATAGATTCCCTGCAGGGCGGCGTCTCTCGCTTCTATGCCGAAGTGCTGCGGCTGCGGCAGATCGTGGGGCTTGCTGAGAGCGGGCCGCCGGTGCTGTTCCTGCTCGACGAGATCCTTCACGGAACCAACTCGCACGATCGTCTCATAGGCGCTGAAGCCGTGGTACGCTCGCTGGTGCGGCGCGGCGCGATCGGGCTGATCACGACGCATGACCTGGCGCTCGCGCAGATCCAGGCGGACCCGGACCTTTGCGCGATCAATGTCCATTTTGAGGACCAGCTTCAGGACGGCAAAATGGCCTTCGACTACCTGCTCCGGCCCGGCGTCGTCGAGAAGAGCAACGCCCTGGAGCTGATGCGCGCCGCGGGACTTGACGTGTGACTTGTGGCTTGTGGCTTGTGACTTGTGGTTGGTGGCTTGGCCGGGCTGGTTGTCGTCGGCTGCAGGTTGACGGATGTGGGGCGGCTAGTGTCGGTCGAACTCCTGACGGTCAAACTTGAAGGCTACGTTGGCCACATGGAAGCACAGCGGCTCCGCACTGCCGGCGATCTCACTGGCTGCGCGAGAGGCGACCGTTCCGGCGAGCGGTGAGCAGTCCGAAAGCGGAATGTCAAGCCGGATCTCCTGTCGAGAGATGCGGCCAAGCCACGGTTGAGAACCCATCGCACGGTTCTGCGGAACGCAATACTCGAGGAAGGCGTCGTAGTCCGCGAAGCACTCGGACCAGGGAGCCGGCAGCGCGCGGTCGCTCGTTGGGCAAAGGCGCGCTTCGGCATCCGGGCCGTTTCCTGCGCCTGGATCGAGCACGAGTCGGAAGCAGCCGTCCACGCTGCGCGTCACGCCGCCACGGGCCAGCCAGTGCATCGGCATCGCCTCCAGTATGAGGCGCCCGCCCAATGTGATGACCGGGTGGTCCGCGGCGTTCGTGATGAACGAAACTCCGAAGGCGCCCGTGCGCGGGTCGGCCACCTGGATCCGCCAGTTGGACTGCACCCCGGACGGTAACGGAAGGGGCAGGCCGCGCAAGAGTCGTGGCCCAAGCCGGCCGTGGCGATAAGTAAGATGCGTGAAGAGCGCGTAACGGCCGTCCGGGCCAAGCCGTCGCAGCGTCAGACCTTGCGGCACCAGGGGGTCGGCCCGCTGCGCCTCGACAAGGTAGTTGACGTAGACCACGTCCGTGATATCGCTGTCGAATGGCACACGTGGAAGCAGTGAGCAGGCTTCCCGCACTACGCGGCTGTTGGCGATTGTCGTAAGAAGTGCTCCTGCGGGGCCGGGCCGCGGCGCGCGCCACGCCATGAACCTGCCATATGCGGCGTCGGTCCGGGAGCGCCGCAGGACGAGCTCCAGGACTTCTAAGAACCACCACTCCATTAGCAGGAAGCCGATACCGTTGGCGGCGCCTACGAGGGCGGGAGCCGGCCGGAGGGCGGCGGGCAGTAAGGGACTGATCGAAGCGAACAGAAAGATGGACCACAGCGCCACGGATAGCGACGGCAGGCGCCGGTTCCACGTTCCGGCGGATACAAAGCACCAGGTCCAGCCAAGCGCGCCGAGCGTGTAGAGCAGCGCCGCCCATGCGGAGACGGCTACGGAGATTTGCGCCTCGAAGCGGCTGTAGAGCAGTGGATCGCCGGTCACCACGGCCCGCTGCGCCGTGCGCACTCCGTGCGTAATCCAGATGGCCTGACCGATCTGGTCCGGCAGGATGGCGATGCAGGTCAGCAGGAGCGTGAGATAGGCCGGGGCTCGGGGAATCCAGGGTGTCCGCACGAGCGCAACGGCGAGGAGGATGTCGGACGCGGCGGTCATCTGCCAGGGCAGCCAGCCGAGCCGCCACAGCCACGGATGGCCGGCAATGTAGGCGGCCCGCACGCCGACGTCCGCGCTGCTGCCGCCCGGCAGGCCCGGCAGCAGCAGGGCCGCGAGACTAAGCATGCCGAGGCCGTGCGCCAGGAAGGTGAGCACAAGCGCGGTCTCGAGGAGCCTCGCGGCCAATATCGGCGGCGCGTTGGCCGGCTCGGGGGGAATATCGGTGGGACGGTCCATGTCGGATGCGGGCCTTCTCTGGTCCGCGCCTGATGGCTTGCGGCGCGGAGCGTCCGCGCGTAGTTCGCCCGGCCGGACCGCATATCCTGTTTCGCAACGGTTCGGCCGCAGATGTGACCGGATGGCCACTCCACGCATCTAACTTCAATGTAGGCGTCCGGAAGCCGCGTTCACACGTCCGGTCGCATTCCGCACTGCCGCCGCGCGATGCAATGCGTCAGATGGGGAGACTCTATGAAGGGAACGGCGACTGTGACACTCGCGGGGCAGCTCGAGGAACCATGCCGCGTCGCCGCGGCGCGGCAGGGCGAGCCTGCCGCGCTGGAGTGGCTCTTCCAGACTTATCACGGCGCCATATATGCGCTTTGCTACCGACTGCTGTCCCGCCCCGAAGACGCAGAGGACGCGACTCAGGCCACATTTGTCGCCGCGTTTCGCAGCCTTCCGACGTTCCGCGGCGATTCCTCCGTGCGCACATGGCTCTACCGAATCGCTTCCAACGAGGCGATGACAATACTGCGCAGACGGCGGACCGCGCCCGCGGACGCGCCACGCGAGGAGCTGCAGGATAATCGCGCGCCCGATGCGCTCCAGCGCGCGGCGGTCTCCGCGGCGATGCGCCGCATGCAGCCGGACAAGCGCCTCATTCTGGCGCTCCACTATTGGGAAGAGCTCAGCTGCGATGAGATCGCCGCCGTGTTAGGCGTCTCCATTTCGGCGGCGAAAATGCGGCTGAAACGGGCGCGCGAGGAGTTCCAGCGGCACTATGGAGGCGAGCCGTGAATCAGGCAGACCACCGAGCGGCAGCACCGAACACGCAGCCGTACGATCCACCGCTCGCAGCCGCCGACTCAATCGCGGAGGCGATTCGGCACGCCCGACCGGAGCCACCACCGCTCGACGCGGAGACCTCCCGGCGAATGCTGGCGGCGGTCGTCGCCGCCACTGCACGGCGGGAGCGGCGGCGGCGCGCGGCTCCCGTGACCGTTACCGCCGCCCTGTGCGCCGGATGCCTGATCGCGCTCGTTGGCCGCCAGTCGCTGCTGTTCGGCGCGCTACCCGGCACCTCTGACGCAGCATCGAACCATGGCGCCGCGCTTGTCAAGCCGGCCGTTCCCGAGGAACGTGATGTGGCCGGGCGAAACGGCGGCCCCCGACGGGAGGTCGTTCGCGATAGCGGCGCCGGCCGAGCCGCGGCGCGGGTGGTGCCTGACGCGAGCCGGATCCGGAGTCGAGCTGGAAGGAGCATCGACGATGCTCCGGCCCGGCGCCTCGGATTGGCTTCCAGCATGCCGAGTCCGGAGCGTGCGGGCAGGCGCATCGTGGGAGAGGCGGCTATAGCAGGCTTCCGGCTTGCGCCCCACGCTGCGCCAAATCCTTCAGGCGACCTTCCCGCTTACGGCGCGGCGATTGCCGAGCTCGGCGCAGCACAGGTCGGCCACGCGCGCCTGCGGGGCAGTGTCTTGCGCACCGGCGACGCGAGATTGTCCGAGGGTGTTGCTGCGGCCGCGGACGATCGCGGCGCGGCGCCTGGCGGCCACATGATCATAGTAGTCACGGGGGCGCCCGACCGGCGGCCCGACGTGGAGATGACAACGGCCTCCGAAGTATCGCCCGGGTATGTTCGGGCGGCGGCCTACACGCCGATCGGTTCGGGCGGCGGAGTCCTGCGACAGTGTGCGCTGCGAGAAGACGCGGACGAGGACATTCGCACCGTAGATTTCGGGATCGCGTACGGTGCGCCCGCGGTAATGCTGCCGATCGGCAGCGATATTTCAGACCGCACTTCGCCGGCAGGCGCCGGCGCCGATTCAACGGGAGGGGCGTTATCAAAATGAGAATTAAATGGGCAGCCGTGGCGCTCTGCGGAATAGGCCTATGCAGCGGAGTGGCGGCGCCGGCGCAGCCCGTGGCCGGACAGCTCGCGGCTCAACGGATGAACGAGGCGGATTACAATCTCAAAGCGCTTGCTGCAGAGCTCGATGGCGCGGAGAAGCACTTCGCGCGACTGCAGGAGCAGTACAAGGCCGGCCAGGTCTCCATGGACGAGCTCGATGGCGCGCGGGAGAGGGTCGAGGTCCTGAAGGTTCAATACCAGCGCGCAAATCGCGACCGCCAATTCGCCGCGAGTCGCGCCGCGTTTATGAAGCGAGTGGACCTCCAGGTCGAGCACGCGAAGATCGGGGACGTGGCGAAGGCGCTCTCGAAGGCCGCGAATGTTTCGATCGTGGTCGATCGTTCCGTGGCGGCGGATCCAGGCATGGCGATCACGATGGACGTACAGGGCGTTCCGCTTGCCGCCGTGTTGGAGTCAGTCGCACAAAAGGCAGACCTGATGATTGCGCCCGACGGCGACGGCGCAATTCTAAAGCGGTGGCCGCGGATGAACGGCAGGGCCTACCACGATCCGACCGCGCCCTGGAGCGCCGACTGGGGCGTCCCTCCGACCATGGCAATGCAGGGCTACATGTCCGGCTATGTTGGACCTGCAATGGGGGCGGGTGGACCACAGCCGGGCGGGCAGGGCGTAAATCCGTTCTTCGGCAGTCCTGGGGCCCAGGGACGCAACCCCTTCGGCGGCGGACAGGGCCCGCAGCCGGGCGCAAACCCGTTCTTCGGCGGACCGGGCCTGCAGCCTGGACAGGCCAATCCGTTTCAGCCCGGTAATCCCGGCACACCCGGCATGAATCCGGGAATGGCGGGCATGGCACCCGGCATGCCCGTCACGATGGCCAGCCTCGGCGACCACCTGATCGCGATCGCCGAGCCGGGCGTCAGTAACGGCGAGGGCGGGGTCTGGATCACCGCCTATATGTTTGAAGGCAACGGCTTCCACCGCGTGGGCCGAATCTTCCATCCGTTCATGGGGCAGTCGATGGGGCCAGGCCTACGGCCGGTTCCCGGGGCTGGAGGTCCACCGCGAGCGGGACAGCAGCCCGGCGCAGGCGAGGGTGCAACCGGGTCGAACCGGCTGTAGGCGGTTCGACCCGGTGGTCGGCGACGTCATCCGTACCGACAGGCGCCGAAAGATGCAGCCAGCGGGCCGAACCGGCAGGATCACGCCCGGGGCAGCGCGGAAAGAGCAGGCCCGCGGCGCCCATGATACCAGCGGGCGCCGCGGGACCCAATTCGCTAGACACTGCAGCCCGTCGCCTCCTGCACGGCGCTCGAACAAATCTGTCGGTACCCTGCGCCCGGCGCTGCGCTAAGACGTGGGGTCTTCTCCCCGCCTGCGCACCGCGACGACCGCGCACCATGCTATCATCGCGGCGGATACGGCGAGGCACGCTCGGCCGAACATCCAGCCACCGCGAACGAAGGGAGTGAGCGCGCGCACCCGTCCAATCGTTACGGTGAGCTCGCCTGGGCCGGTCGTAGTGATGCGCGACGCCTCGCGGCCGTTGGGAGCTGCTGCCGATGTGCCTCCCGCCACGTCGGCACGGGCAAGCCACCTTCCACACTCCGCGGCCCGCATCTCGAACATCTGCCGGTGCTGCGACCGCTGCACCGGTCCCCATTCGGCCGGATCGTCGTTCGGCACGAGAAACACCTCCGCACCATCCTCCGCCAGCCTCCGCGCCACATCGGGATAGTCCATGTCGAAACAGATTGCCACGCCAATTCGGCCGAGTGCCGTCGGGATCGCGCTCGCGTCGGTTCCGGGGACGCCGTCGCGGAAGAAGTGGACGGTGTGGTTCTTCACGTGCGTTCCGATCAGGGCGCCCGCGCTGTCCAGGACGAACGCCGTATTGCGGTAGCCGGCGGGGTCGGCGGGATTGAACTCGTCCTTCGCCCCAAATATGAAGAGAGCGTGCTGATCGATAGGAACGCTTCGCAATTTCGCCCAGAGCAATCGCTGCCGTCGCGGATCGCTGACGAAGCTGTACTCTGGCCAGACGATTGCGTCTGCCGGTCCGCCGGTCCGGGCGCCGCTGAAAAGGCTCTGGTCATCTTCGGACGGCGCCTGCACCAGCCGGACCGTGATCGGCCGATCAGGCTGCGGCGCGCGACCCGGCAGGCAAAAGAGGATGATCCAGGCGGCCGCCGCGAGCGTCTTCCACCGTGCGTCGAGGCCGGAATTCGCCAGCGCGCCCGCGGCAAGGACGATCAGGAACGAGATGCCGTAACAGCCGAGCCAGGAGGCGAGCAGGGCGAACGCCGGCCGTTCGACTGCGCCGTAGCCAAGCCCGAGCCAGCCGAACTTGAGGATGAACAACTCGGAGCGGTACATCTCGACGCCGGTCCACAGGAGCGCGGCGAGGACGGCCGCCGGAGCCTTCGGCAGCACGCGCCGTATCCAGACGAATGCGCCGGCGAACAGGGCCGGGAAGAGGGCGATAATCGCGCAGAGGCTCACCGCCGCCGGGCCGAATATACGCGCAAGCCAGTACAGGTCGGCGAGCGCCCAGGCCGCGCCGTAGTAGAATCCCAGCTGGAGGGCCCACTTGACGCTCTGGCCTTCGAGCAGCGCGAAAAAGGCGCCGAGCGACAAAGGCAGCAGAATCGCCCACCCGACCGGCGGAAAGCAGATCGCCTGGAGCAGTCCGGCCGCGATCGCGAACAGGACCAGGCGTCCTTGTCGGACGGCTGGTCGGACCCAATCGGGCGGGCGGTCTATCGGTTGTTCAGGGCTTGGGATCATGTCGCCATCATTCAACTACGCGGCGCCATTTCCTTCCCGGGTCATGCGAACATCACCGGAGTGATGCTTTCCAAAGTTGCCCGCGGCGCCGCGGGAACGGCCCGGTCCGAACTTACGCGCGGATGGATCAGGCTTGCGAATTGAAGTCGCCGGCAGTGCGTATTTGAATGCAGCATATGCGCCCGATACACAAGGAAGAGCCGGCAGCGGTGACGAATAGGGCGCTTGTCCAGCAATACTTGGAGGCGCTGCCTCTTCGATCTTGTGAGTCACTACAGACCGTTTGGTACTCGCTGCGATCTGAAAGGATCCACACCATGTTAGCACGACTGTTCAATGGCGCCCTCCTGATGGCTGCCGCGGGCCTCGCCGCCTCGCTTTCGGTAGGCGCGAAGGCTGGCGAGCTGAAGCTCGGCGATTCGGCGCCTACGCTCAAGGTTAGCAAGTTCGTCAAAGGCGACCCGGTTACGAAGTTCCAGCACGGCAAAATCTACGTGGTCGAGTTCTGGGCCACCTGGTGCGGGCCGTGCCGCACCTCCATTCCGCACCTCACCGAGATGGCGAAGAAGTACAAGAGCGTCCAGTTTGTGGGCGTCAGCGTTTGGGAGAACAAGCAGGCAGACGTGGCTCCGTTCGTCAAAGAGATGGGCGACAAGATGGGCTATACCGTCGCTATGGACGATGTGCCTGCCGGCAAGACCGGCAACGAAGGCTACATGGCGGAGAACTGGATGTCCGCCGCGCACCAGGACGGCATTCCGACGGCGTTTGTGATCGATAAGGACACGAAGGTCGCCTGGATCGGCCATCCGATGGGAATTGACGAGCCGCTCGGCAAGATCGTCGCCGGAAGCTGGGACATCAAGGCGGAGAGCGCGAAGTTTGCGAAGGAGCAGGCGAACCAGAAAAAACTGATGGCGCTGAACGAGAAGATCGGCAAGTCGCTCCAGAGTAAGGACTTCACCGCGGCGCTGGCCACGGTGAACGATGCGATCGCCGAAGATCCGAGCCTGGAAGAGGCGGCAGGTCTGTTCAAGTGGGCAATGCTCAAGCAGCTCGATCGTACCGCGGACGCGAACACCTACCTCGGCCGGCTGGTCGACACCGTGTTCAAGGACAACGCGATGCAGCTCAACCAGGTCGCCTGGTCGATCGTCGATCCCGACTCGCCGAAAAAGCCGGCCGAGGCCGAAGCGAAGGTCGCGCTGAGGGCGGCCATACGGGCGGACGAGCTGACGAAGTCGAAGGACGCCGCCATTGGAGACACGCTCGCGGCGGCCTACCACGCGGCCGGCGACAACGCCAAGGCCATCGCCACGCAGGAGCACGTTCTCGCGCTTGCGAAAGGCACGGAGCTGGAGAAGGACGCCTCGCTGAAGGCCCACCTGGACCTTTACAAGAAGTCCAAGTAGCCGTGGGCCCTGGGCAATAAGTGGAGCGTGCGGTGCAAAGCGAGGGAGCCCGCTCCCTCGCTTTGCCTATTCGCGCGGTCCTTCTCACGGTCTGTAACGCTCGTCCATGCGGCGTGATCGAGAATCGCCGGTATCTGTGCCAGAATTGGATGAACCGGGCGACACTGCTCCAAGGAGCGTACGACGATTGGCGTATGCCGACTTCACACTTAGCGGACTGACCAAGCAGTTCAGTCTCACAATCGACGAGGATAACGACCTCTTCGTCCATGTTCCAGATGCCCAGCTCCGTCCCGAATTCCTGGCGCAGCTTCGTAAAACGGTCCCGCTCGCGCTCCGCGTTTCAACGGAAAAGGCCCGGTCTGAGTTCATAATCGCGCCCATCCTTGCGGAACTCTGGCTGGAGTCGGGCCAGAAAATCGGCCTGTTTGCCGGCATTGACTTCCCGGTCGACGCTGCGGCAGGTCTTGCCGGGATCTGCGACTATATGGTCACGCGCTCTGCGGAGTTGCTGTACGTCAAGGCCCCGGTCATTATGGTCGTCGAAGCAAAGAACGAGGAGATGAAGCGCGGGTACGCGCAGTGCGTCGCCGAAATGCTGGCTGCGCAGTGATTCAACGCGCGCGAGAGCGCGGCTCCCGGTCCGGTCTTCGGCGCGGTGACAATCGGCGAGCTGTGGAAGTTCCTGGAGCTGTCGGACCTGCGCGTCAGCATCGACTCACGTACGTACCACATTGAACACGTTGCCAAGATAATGGGGATGCTCTCGGCGCTTGCGCTGGGAACGGTCTGACTTCGCTGCTCCGGTGTTCGAATCACGCGCTGCCGGCGGGTACGCCGCTCCGAACAACAAGCCACTATGACCTCAACGATTAAGACCGCCTGCCCGCACGACTGCCCTGACACTTGCTCAATGCTTGCCGAAGTCGAAGGCGGGCGGCTGCTCCGCGTCTCCGGCAATCCGGAGAATCCGTTCACGCGCGGTAACCTGTGCCGCAAGGTGGCGCACTACGAGGAGCGCGTATACAGCGCCGACCGCGTGCTGACGCCGATGCGGCGCGTCGGCGCGAAGGGCGAAGGCGCATTCACCCGGATCTCGTGGCATGAGGCGATCGCAGAAATCGCCGGGCGCTGGAAAGAGATCATCCGAGAGAGCGGTCCGGAGGCGATCCTGCCCTACTCCTATGCCGGAACGATGGGCATCGTTCAGATGACCGCCTGCGACACGCGGCTCTGGAACCGGATGGGCGCCAGCCAGTTGAAGCGCACGATCTGTTCGGCAGCAGCGGAAGTCGGCTACGGCCTCGTGAACGGATGGTCCGGCGGAGTGGATCCGGAAGAGTTCGCGGACAGCCAGTTCATCATCGCCTGGGGCACGAACCTCAGCAGCACGAACGTGCACCAGATGCCCTTTATCCGCGAGGCGCAGGCTAAAGGCGCGACCTTCGTGGTGATCGATCCGTTCAAGACGCGCACGGCGAATGCAGCAGACTGGTTCGTCCAGCCGAGGCCCGGCTCCGACGCCGCGCTGGCCCTTGGAATGGCGCACGTAATCTTCTCCGAAGGCCTGCACGACGAATCGTACCTCGAAGCCCACACCATCGGCTGGAGGGCCTTTCGCGAACGCTGCGCGGAGTATCCGGCGGAGCGGGCGGCTGCGATCACCGGTCTCGATTCTGCCGAGATCGTGCGGCTCGGGCGTGCCTACGCGACGCGGACGCCGTCGGCGATCCGCCTCGGCTACGGCATCTCGCGCACAGCGAACGGCGGCAGCATGATCCGAGCGATCGCCTGCCTTCCCGCGGTCATCGGAGCCTGGGGCAAGCACGCGAGCGGCCTCACACTCTCTACGAGCGCCCATTTCCCGCTGAACTGGCGCAGCGTCAAACGACCCGACCTGCTCCACTCGCCTGATGACGAAAGCCCGGTCAAATGGGGCAGGCGATCGCCGCGCGCGATCAACATGAACGAGATCGGGCATGCTCTGCGCGAAACCGACGCGCCGCCGATCCGGTCGCTATACGTGTACAACTCGAATCCAGCCGCGGTCGCGCCTAACTCCAGCCTGGTCCTGCAGGGCCTCCGCCGGTCCGATCTTTTCACAGTGGTTCACGAGCAGATGATGAGCGATACCGCGCGCTACGCCGACATCCTGCTCCCCGCCACCACGCAGATGGAGCATCTGGATCTGATGCGCGCCTACGGGCACCTCTATCTCAATCTGTGCCAACCGGCGATCCCGCCGCTGGGCGAGGCGCGGCCTAATATCGAGGTGATGAACGCGCTCGCGAGGGCGATGGGATACGGCGAGCCTGTCTTCGACGAGACCGCCGAGCAGATCATCCGCGCCGCCCTCGACTCGGATGATCCTGCAACGGAGGGCATCACTTACGAGTACCTCCAGAAACACGGATTCGCCAAGCTGCGCCGTGCCGAAATACGCTTCAACACGCCCTCCGGCAAGATCGAGCTGTACTCAGAGCTGGCGAAAAGCCAGGGCTACGATCCGCTTCCGAGCTACGAACCGCCAGCGGAAGGCCCCGACGCCGACCCGGTGTTGGCGCAGCGATATCCAATCAATCTGCTTTCGCCGGCAGCGCATCACTTCCTAAATTCCACGTTCAGCAACATCGAATCGCTGCAGCGCGGCGAGAAGGAGCCGAGAATCTGGATCGACGCCGGCGATGCCGCGGACCGCGGCATCGCGGACGGCGACATGCTGCGCGTATGGAACGATCGGGGCGAGGCGCGGCTTCGCGCCGTGATCAGCGACAGGGTGAAATCTGGGGTGGCCTGGTCGCCGTCGCTCTGGTGGCACCGCGATAGCGAGCGCGGAAACGTGAATGTGCTGACGTCTGACCGGCTCGCCGACATGGGCGGCGGCTCCACGTTCCATACAAACCTTGTCCAGATCGCGCGCACGGATGGCGAGCGCTGACTTGTCTGGACGAGATTCCACTGTGCCGACCGTTTCGGATGAAAGGCGCCTGCGGCAGATTCACGCCGGCCTGCATGATGCCCGCAGCAGCCGTCGCGCAGCCGCGCTGGAGGCGCTTGCCTGCCTTGATACAGACGCGCTGCTGTCGGTTCTGCGTATGGAGCTGCGGCGACT
>DATGJU010000116.1:0-10712 GCA_035295045.1 Chthonomonadaceae bacterium | reverse complement strand
TGTAGAAGAACACCTCGCTCTTATCCAGCCAACTGCAGAACGGCGCCGGGGCGTTACCGATAACCTGTCCGGCCCAGTCCGGCACATCGGCGATCCGCTCGGCGTGATCGAGCAGGCCGGTCCATGGCCGCACAATGCATGCGATTCAGAGGGCCGCAGCAACTAGAAGGGCCAATGCGCCTATCCGCCATCGACGCCGTTTCATTTTCATTCGATCCCGTCCGCCGTGTTGTTGAGCGTTGGCCCGGAGCCCTGGGCAACTTGCCGCGATACGCCCGCGACTGGGCCAATGCAACTACAGCATACTTGCAGCAGACGATCTGGTTTCAATGAGTCGGATGGTGGTTTGCGCACAACGCCGCTGTACAAGCAGAGCGGTTTCAGTCGCACCAACGCCGACACCAACGGGCGACGTTTCCGCATTCTAACACCACGCCAACAACACTGCTGTGATACAATGGTAATCGATCGGTTCCCCCATTCAGCCGACCAACTCGGAGTTTAGCGGCCCGGGAGCCTATCGTCACGGCGCTGCGCCGCCAATCGATGCGGGAGGACTGCCTGACGCGGATGGACGATCAGACGATGCGCGAGGCGCTGCTGCGTAAGCTGAGCGACCCGCAGTGGAGGGCCGAGCAGGAGCGGCGGTACCGACAGATCGTAGGCGAGGCGCCTGCGCCGGCTCTGGCTCGGTCGGAAGGCTTCACACCGCCGCCCCGACTTGAGACGATCCGGTTCGCGCCGGCGCCGCTCCCCGCCGAGCCGGAGCCGGACACGATCGAGGCGCTCTGGAACGGCAACTGGCAGCGCTCGGCCGGCGCGCTCACCATCACCCGCTTCCCGGACGATAGCGTGGCGCTGGACCATCCAGACGGCGCGCGCACCCTCTTCAGCCCCTGCCCCGCCCCGCGCGACCGCTTCTCCTGGCTTAGCGACACCGTCAGCGGCGCGGGCCGGCCGCTCGAATCGTACCGCTGCGCGGACCGCTACGAGGATGCCGCCGAAGCCTTGCTGGAGATGCACCGCGCCGCGCTCGCCATCTTCGCCGAGCTGCGAGCCGAAACGGAGGCGTGAACGGGCGTATGCTATACTGTAGCCGGAGGGGTACGCCACCGAAATGAGTCATTCTGTCAACCAGGATCACATACGCAATTTCTGCATCATCGCCCACGTCGACCACGGCAAGTCGACGCTGGCCGACCGCCTGCTGGAGGCGACGAACACAATTGCGCAGCGGGACATGCAGGCGCAGCTCCTCGATACGATGGACCTCGAGCGGGAGCGCGGCATCACCATCAAGATGACCGCCGTTCGCCTCAAGTACACCGCGAAGAACGGCCAGGAGTACCAGTTCAACCTGATCGACACGCCCGGCCACGTCGATTTCACCTACGAGGTATCGCGCTCACTGGCCGCCTGCGAGGGCGCGCTTCTCGTCGTGGACGCGGCCCAGGGCGTCGAGGCGCAGACGCTCGCCAACGTCAACCTGGCCTACCAGAACAACCTGGAACTGGTCCCGATCATCAACAAGATCGACCTGCCGGCCGCGGAGCCGGAGCGGGTCCGCGAGGAGATCGAGAACGTCCTCGCGCTCGACGCCTCCGAGGCGATCCTTGCCAGCGCAAAGGCAGGCATCGGGATCGGCGAGATCCTCGAGGCCGTCGTGGAGCGGATTCCGGCTCCCAAGGGCGACCCCCATGCGCCGCTGCGCGCGCTCGTCTTCGACAGTAAGTTCGACCAGTATCTTGGCGTCATCTGCTATGTGCGCGTAGTGGACGGGCATATCAAGACCGGCCAGCGCGTCCGGTTCATCGCCACCGGCAAGGAGTTCGAGGTCGCCGAGGTCGGCACGTTCGCGCCGCAGCGGCGCGTCGGCCAGACGATCAAGACCGGCGAGGTCGGCTACATCGCGTGCGCCATCAAGACGATCGGCGACGCGAACGTCGGCGACACCGTAACGGACGCGGCGCGCCCATCCAAGGACATGCTGCCCGGCTACCGCAAGGCCAAACCGATGGTCTTTTGCGGCCTCTACCCGATGGACGGCGCGGAGTACTCGGAGCTGCGTGAGGCGCTCGGCAAGCTTCAGCTCAACGACGCTGCGCTCTCCTACGAGCCGGAGACCTCCGCCGCGCTCGGCTTCGGCTTCCGCTGCGGCTTCCTCGGCCTGCTCCACATGGAGATCATCCAGGAGCGGCTGGAGCGGGAGTTCGGGCTGGCGCTGATCGCCACCTCGCCCTCGGTCGTCTACAAGATCTACAAGACCGACGGCAAGATGGACGAGATCGACAACCCGGCGCAGATGCCCTCGCCAACGCTCATCGAGCACATGGAGGAGCCCTACATCGACGCGACCGTGATGCTCCCGAGCAGCTACTACGGCACCGTGATGGAGCTGGCGCGCGAGCGGCGCGGCATCTTCGTCAAGGTGGAGTATCCGGCGCAGGAGCGCGTGATGCTGCACTTCCGCATCCCGCTCGCCGAAATCCTGATGGACTTCTTCGACCAGCTCAAGTCGCGAACGAAGGGCTACGCCAGCTTCGACTACGAGCTGAGCGACTACGCCGAGGCGAAGCTCGTCAAGATCGACGTGCTGATGAACGGCGACCCGGTGGACGCGCTTTCCTTCATCACCCACCGCGACAAGGCCTACGATCGCGCGCGCATGCTGGTGGACAAACTGAAAGAGGTGGTGCCGCGCCAGCAGTACGAGGTGCGCATCCAGGCGGCGATCGGCGGCAAGATCATTGCGGCCGAGACGGTGAAGGCGTTCCGCAAGAACGTGATCGCGAAATGCTACGGCGGCGACATCACGCGAAAGCGCAAGCTGCTGGAGAAGCAGAAGGAAGGCAAGAAGCGGATGAAGCAGTTCGGCAGCATTGAAATCCCGCAGGAAGCCTTCCTCTCCGTACTGAAAATCGGCGAGGGGTAGGGCAGTGGCTGGTAGCTGGTCCGTGCGAGTGTTGCAGTAGGGATCGTTGCGCTACGCCGGGCCGTTCTCCCGGCGGTACTGCTCCCTTAGTGCGTCGATGCTGGCGAGCGCGCCGTCCTCCGCCACCGCGAACCAGTAGTCCCAGCCGTTGGCGCGCTCCAGGCCCTGTGCCGCGGCGGCTGTGGCGTGGATCGATCCCACGCGGTCGCCGAAGATCAGCGTCCCGTCGAACTTGGCCGTCGCCTCGACCCTCCTGTTCCTCGATACCAGCTTCTGCCCGACGCGGATCAGCCCGGCGGCGATCAGGTCGCCGAACGGCACGCGCGGCGCGTCGCGCTTCGAACGGGTCACCAGGTGCTCGTCCTCGACCGGAGGCCGCTCGATACCTTCGATCCGGCGGGTCGCGACGCGGATATACTCCGCCTCTCGCTCGATGCCGATGAAGTGGCGGCCCAGCCGCTTAGCGACCGCTCCCGTCGTGCCGGAGCCGAAGAACGGATCCAGCACCACCTCGCCGGGCCTGCTCGATGCGGCGATCACGCGGTATAGCAGCGCTTCGGGCTTCTGGGTCGAGTGCGCCTTCTTGCCATCGGTCTTGATGCGCTCTTCACCGGTGCAGAGCGGAATGTGCCAGACATTCTGCATCTGCTTCTCGTCGTTCAGGTTCTTCATGGCCTGGTAGTTGAACGTGTAGCGCTCCTGATTCTCGGACCGCTGCGCCCAGATCAGCGTTTCCGTCGCGTTCTGAAATCGCGTGCCGCGGAAGTTGGGCATCGGATTGGTCTTGTGCCAGATAACGTCGTTCAGGATCCAGTAGCCCAGGTCCATCATCGCGGCGCCGACGCGGAAGATGTTGTGGTAGGAGCCGATCACCCAGATCGTGCCGGTCTCCTTCAGCACGCGGCGGCACCCGGCCAGCCAGGCACGCGTGAAGCAGTCGTACGCGTCGAAATCGTCGAACCGGTCCCAGGCATCGTCGACGCAGGCGACGACGCTTTGGTTCGGCCGCAGCAGCTCGTTCGTAAGCTGCAGGTTGTAGGGCGGATCGGCGAAGATGAGATCGACGGAGCGCTCCGGCAGCCCCGCGAGCAGCTCGACACAATCGCCCTGGAGTATCTTGCCAAGCGGAAGCTCCGGCCGTTCGCCGTCGTCTCGTCGATGCCTCGCCATTGTTCGTCCTCCCCATCTGCGACAGGCCGCCCGGTTCGATTATAGGCCGGGAGGGGGCGAAGCGTCAACAGTTTGGCATTCGATCTGCGGTGCACGGTGTTGGGTATTCGGTGCCAGTCACTCTACGGCGGGCCATCCCGAATACCTGAACACCGAAGACCTGAAATCCTGAAACTGACCCCCTGAGAACCGAACACCCGAATCATGTCGCGAAACCCCGGCGGCGGCCGCGCCGTAATACCCTACATCGAATCTGTCTTTGGGAGAGCGCAATGCTGAGACGCACGATCGTCGACCAGTCTGCCTATCCGGCGCCTGCCTACGCGCCCTACGCGCCCGCGCCGCGCGGCGTTGAGGCGGCGCAGGCGCAGATCGAGGACTACCTCGACCACTACTGCGCGCCGCTCGTCGGCTCGGTTCCCTACGAGGAGCGCCTCCGGCTGCGCGAGGAGATGCAGACGCAGATCGAGTCCATGGCGGCGGCGCACGTGGAGCTTGGCAGCACGCGCGAGCAGGCGGTGGCGCTCACGCTGCGGCAGTTCGGCCACGCGCCGTTCGTCGCGCCGGCGCAGAGCGGCCCGCAGCTCCGGCAGGCGGCTCCCGTCAAGGTGGAGGCGCATGCGCGGCCCAGGGGCGTCGGGTTCGGCGTCTTTGCGTTCGGGCTGGCGATGTTCCTGCAGGCAATGACAATCGCATCCATGCGCAACTCGGACACGGGCGGAGGACTCGCCGCGCTCGTGATGATGGCGGCGTTTCCATTCCTGGCTGGCCTGGCGCTCGGCTACCGCCGGCCGGACCGGACCCTGCGCGTGATGCTCCGTTCGATGTGCTGGCTCGTGATTCCCTCGCTGTTCGCAACCTTGATCGCCATGAGCGACGGCCATGCCGACGCCGTCTTCGCAATGGCGCTGGTCGGGTCCATTGGCAACATCCTGTTCGGCGGAATCGGCGCTCGCATGGGCGCCTCCTTCCGGCGGTCCGGCCTCATGGAGAAGATCGACCCGCCGTTCGACGTATCGGCAGTCGGTAGTCGGCCGCCCAATGCGGGGCCGTACGGCTCGGCGTTCGGCGGACAACCGCCCTATCGCCGCAGCGACGAAGCGCCGTACCGCATGCCGTAACGACCGTAGGGCGCGGGCCGCAGAATTCGTGCTATAATGGATAGCGTTGCGGCTCCGGCGATTGCCGGCCGCGACGAACTGCCATGGGCTGCATAGCTGAGACCGACGCCTTGCGGATCGTGCCCCACAATCGCATAGCCGCCTTATTCGTCGCGCTGATCTACGTCTTCTTCGCGACGTTAGGCGCCGTGGCGCACACAGATGCGCCTGCCGGCGACGGACCTGCGGCCGGCAAGCATGCTCACGCCACAGTCTCCGCGCCACGCGATTGCGCCGTCTGCGAATGGCAGGCGATCAGCGCTACGCCGCTCGTCTCCGCGCCGCCGCCCACTCCGGCGTGCGTGCTCGTTCAGATGCAGCCGGCCATCTCCACCTGGTCCTTCACCACCGCCGCTCCGGCGCGCGTCACCTCCCGCGGTCCTCCCGCATACTTCTGCCCGTTCGTCTAAGTCCTTCCCGTTCGAATTACCCGCTGCTGGTGACGACGCACGCGATCGCGGCGTTTGACCGGCTCGCCAAAGTCCATACCGTGCGCAACCCTGCGAGCCTCTTGGGCCGCGTCGCCTGATTGCGACGTGGCGGATCGCCATTCGGGCGAAGCCAGCCGGGCCGGCGCTCGCTCGCTGCCTGACGCAAAGTGTTCGTCCGTTCGTTAACGTCCGCCGATTCAAGTCAGCGATGCCGGGGCCGGGGCCGATCCCCGAACGCCTGCGGTATGGAGGCGCGGGCGATTCGCCGAACGACGGCGTTCCGAATCGTGCATTTGGGCGCTGCCCTGCGGTCAATCAGGCCGCCGGAGCCGACGCGCTTTAGGAGCTAACCGTATGTCCGCTAACCGCGTGGCACTGCTCTTAGTCTGTCTCTTTGCTGCTGTCTCCGCGCCCTGGTGCGGCGCTCAGCAGCCGGTCGCGCCTTCGGCGCCGGGCGCGCCCCGCCGCGCCGCCGCCGCGCCGCTGCCCGCCCTGCCAGATCCGCTCACCGTGGACGACGCCGCCCGGATCGGAGTTGCGCGCAATCCACAGACGATCGCCGCGGCGGCCGGAGTCGCGTCCGCGGAAGCGAACTACAAGTCGCTCAATGTGCTTTCGAACCCGACGCTCGGCATATCGCACGCGCAGGGAACGAGCACGGCGCCGACGCTGAACGGTCAGGGCGCCGACACCTTTTTCGATCTGGGCGAGGTGTTCGACACGAGCGGCCAGCGGCGATTCCAGGCGGCGGGCGCGAGGGCGCAGTTCGGCTCGCAGCGGTACCAGCTCGCCGAATCGATGCTCACGCTGGAGCAGCAGATCCGCGATGCCTACTGGTCGCTGGCGGCGGCGCAGGCGCTCACGCGGTATGCGAAGGAGAGTCTGGACGAGGCGCAGCGGGTCAATGCGCTTATTCACACGCAGCAGGAGGCGGGCGCCGCGCCGCAGGTGGACGTGATCCGGTCGGGGATCGACGTCGCCAATGCGCAGCAGGCCTTCGTTACGGCCCAGGGCGCGGAGCGATCGGCGCTCATCGCGCTGAACACGCTGCTCGTCCGCCCGGCAGACGCGCCGATCCACCTGGCATCGGACATCTTGGCGGGAATGGAATCCGCCGCGCCCGTTCCCACGGCGGCGGACGTGGCGGCGCTGACGAAGAGCGCGGTCGCGCAGCGGCCGCTGGCGCGCTCCGCCGCGGAACTGGTCCGCGTCGCCGAATACGCGACGAAGCAGACGAAGGCCGGCCGCTTTCCAGACCTGGGCGTAGACTATGAGCGATCACTTCAGCAGGACGCGGACACCGTGCTGCTCTCGGTCCGGTTCCCGCTCATCGACTTCGGCAGTCTGCGCTACTCCGTGCGCGCGGCGGACGAGACACGAAAGCAGGCCGTCGCGCAAAAGGAGCAGGCGGAGCAGCAGGTCGCTCAGCAGGTCGCGCAGGCCGTGCTGGACCTTACGCAGGGACAGAAGCTGCTCGTCAGCTACGCCGCCGACATCTTGAACCCCTCCTTGAAGCTGCGCGACATGGCCCAGCTCGGCTACAAGCAGGGCGCCACCGGCATCCTGCCCGTTATCGATGCCGAGACAACGCTCCGCAGCGCGCGGACGGGATACATCAACAGCATTCTGGCCGTTCGCAAGGCGCAGGACGAGCTTGCGGCGGCCGTCGGCGGGCCGTTCCCGCGATAATCGGCGCCGCATTACGGCTCGAGCAGTGCGGATGGCGGCATTTGGCGGTTGCGCCATCGCGCAGCGCGCGTCCGGGTCCCGGGAGATCGAGGTATGAGAATGATCGACGCGGTTTGTGCGACACGGCTCGCAGGGAAGCGCGGAGGACCGCATGGTCCACGCTTGCCGGTGTTGTGCGCGGCCCTCCTCGGCGCCGCCGCGCTAGCGGGCTGCCGTGGCGGCCAGACGCCGCCGGCCGAGCACGACAACACGGGCGCCCGGCTGGTTACCGTTGCCGGAACGACGGGTATTGCCCTGGACGATCCGGGCCGCCGGCTCGCCGGGATCACGACGAAGCCGGCCTCTCTTCAGGACATGGCGGCAGCGGTCCAGCCCACCGGCGAGGTCGCCGCAACGGATAGCGGGACCGTCCAGGTTACGGCGCGCCTGCCCGGCCGAATCACGGACGTGCGCGTCTCGGTGGGCGCGCGAGTCCATAGGGGCGAGATCGTGGCCGGCGTGGACAGCGTCGACCTCACCACCGCGGAGGCCGCCTACCGGACCGCCGTGGCGCACGAAAAGCTGTCCCGTAACCAGCTTCTGCAGCAGCGCCGGCTGGCGGGCTTCGGCACCATCAGCGAGCAGCCGATCGAGGATGCGCGCAAGGCGTACGCCGCCGCAAAGGCCGCGGTCAACAGCGACGAGGCGCAAATCCAACTGGATCGGCTGACGCTCACCAACACGAAGCAGTTGGTCTCCATGGGAGAGATAACCCGAAAGCCCGTGGAGGACGCGCAGAACGCCTACGCCCAGGCGCAGTCCGCGAAGCGGCAGGCCGAGGTGAACCTGCACTCCACCAAGGCCAATCTCGATCGAGCCACCATCCTCTTCAACGGCGGGGTCTACTCCAAACAGCAGATGGAGGACGCGGAGACGGCGCAGAACAACGCGGTGGCCGCGGCGGAGCAGGCCAATACGCAGGAGAAGCTGGCCGGCGAGGAGCTGAAGCGGCAGCAGAGCATCTTTCAACAGAACCTGAACGGCGCGTCCTCCCTGCAGGCCGCGCAGAGCAAGCTGCTGCAGGACGAGCACACGCACAACAACGACCTGATTGCGCAGGAGCTGGCGCGGAAGCAGTATGCGCGCGCGCAGGTGGTCTATCGCTCCGGAATCCCGGTCTCGGCGGCGCTCCAGCAGGCCCAGGACACCTACGACGAGGCAAGGGTCGCGACGCAGAGCGCCGCGAACGCGCTCAAGCTGTACGGCGTCTCGCCCTCGGCCGGCGTGGCGCAGCTTGCGAACGGCCACGTGGTCATACCGGTCGTCTCCCCGATCGATGGAATCGTCACGCAGCGCAGCATGGTCGTCGGTCAGATGACGGATACGGCGACGCCCCTGCTCAAAATCGTGAACCTGGACGAGGTTTACGTGGACGCGCAGGTCTACGAGAAGGACATCGCCGGGATCAAGCTGGGCGACCCCGTGACGCTGCGCGTATCCGCGTTTCCCGGGCGATCATTCGCCGGCAGCGTCAGCTATATCGGAAACGACGTGAATCCGGACACGCGCACGCTGACGGTCCGGACCGTGATCCGCAATCCCGGCTGGCTGCTGCGGCCCGGAATGTTCGCGACCGTTCTCATCGGCCATCGGCGCCAGACGCGGGCTCTCGCGATCCCCGCGGACGCCGTGCTGCAGAAGGGCTCTGAGCAGATCGTGTACGTCGAGACGGCGCCCGGACAGTACGTGCCCCGTACGGTGAAGGTCGGGCCTGCGGTCAGCGGCCGCGTACCGGTGCTGGGCGGGATCGGCGAGGGCGACCGCGTGGTGCTCGGGGGCGCGGTGCTGCTCGAACAGGAGCAGGAGAAGCTCGAAAGCGAGCGGAGGCAGAGATGATCAATCGCTTCCTTGCGGCCGTGCTGCGGCAGCGGACGGCAGCGCTCTTCGTCGGGCTTCTCGTTATCGTCGGCGGCCTGCTCGCGGTGCGCAGCCTGAATATCGACGCCTTCCCGGACATAACGCCGGCCCGCGTGGAGGTCGATACGAGCGCCACCGGCCTCGCCGCCGAAGAGGTCGAGAAGCTGGTCACGCATCCGCTCGAGGTGGCGCTCCAAGGCATCCCGAAGGCGACGCGCATCCAGTCCGAGTCGAAGTTCGGAATCTCCGTCGTTACCGTCTACTTCGAGGACGGCACGGACGTGTACTGGGCACGCGACCAGGTGTTCCAGCAGCTCTCAGGCGTCTCTATGCCGCCGGGCGTTACGCCTTCGATGGGTCCGAACGACACCGGAACCGGCCAGATCTACATCTATGCGGTCAAGAGTCCCATTCGGTCGAACATGGAGCTGCGGACGCTCCAGGACTGGGTGATCACGCCCGCGCTCAAGACGGTCCCTGGCGTAGCGGACAACCTCTCGTTCGGCGGCGAGGTGAAGCAATTCCAGGTGTTGATCGACCCGGACCGGCTTCGAGCGTACGCGCTGGGCATAGACGACGTGACCGGCGCCATCGGCAAGAACAACCAGAACAGCGGAGGTAACTTCGTCGAGCATGGGGGCCTTCAGTACATCGTCCGCGGGATAGGGCTGATCCAGACCTCCGAGGACATCGGAAACATCGTCGTCGCCTCTCGGAAGGGCGTCCCGATCTACATCAAGAACCTGGGCTCCGTACAGATCGGCGCGGAGGTGCGGCAAGGGTCCGTCACGGAGGACGGCAAGGGCGAGGTGGTCGCCGGAATCACCATCCTGCGGCTCGGCTCGAACACGTCCGAGGTGATCGGCCGCGTGAAGCAGCGCCTCGCGGCGCTAAAGAAGGACCTGCCGCCGGACGTGACGGTCGTGCCGCTGTACGATCAGTCGATCCTGATCGTCCACAGCGTGACGACGGTCCGCGATGCTCTGATCGCCGGCGAAATCCTCGTGATCTTCATCCTCTTCCTGCTGCTGAGCAACTTCCGCGCGGCGACCGTGGCGGCGCTCGCGGTTCCCGGCTGCATGCTCGTCGCCTTCATGCTGATGTGGCGCGCGGGCATCTCCGCCAACCTGCTCTCGCTCGGCGGGCTCGCGATTAGCATCGGCATGATGATCGACGCGAGCATCGTCATCACCGAGAACATCTATCGCAACGTCACGGAGGACTTCCACCAGCACGAATCGTTCGACGACGCGGTGCTCCGCGGGTCGCAGCAGATCGGCCGGCCGGTCTTCTTCGCGATCCTGATAGTCATCGCGGCCTTCATACCGCTGCTGGCCCTGCAGGGGATCGAGGGCAGGCTCTTCGTCCCACTGGCGATGACGATCATCTTCTCGATGGTCGGGTCCGTGATCATGGCATTCGTGCTCGCGCCGG
>DATGJU010000115.1:0-4123 GCA_035295045.1 Chthonomonadaceae bacterium | reverse complement strand
TAGTGGTTGGTGAACGGCTTTCGGTCCCGGTCGAAGCCCTGGCGGCCGTGCTCGAGCGTGAAGAGCAGCGACTTGCTGAACGGGACCGGGTCTTGTATGTGCCACCGGTAGCAGGTGTTCAGGATGCCCCGTTTCTCGCCGCCCTTCTCCGCGTTGTCGTAAAACGGCACGCCGAAGTAGGGCGTCCAGAAGGCCTTACCGAAGTCCCAGGCGCCGCAGAAGTAGTCTTCGCTGCCCGTGCCGCTGATGCCCGCCTTCTTCTCGCCGTCCACGAAGAAGTTATCGTCTCCTTCGCCCCACCAGCCGTCCGAGTTCGCCATCACGGAGATGAAGGTGCCCACATAGTGTCCGGCGCCGGTTACGTCGCAGATCGTCAGGTCCTTGCCGACCGGCGCGGGAAAGTAGGTGCGGTACTGCGTGTGGAAGTAGCGCAGGCTGCGCTCGGCGTGCCGCTCCAGCCGGTAGTCCAGGTTGAAGTAGAGTGCGTTCACCCGCTGCGAGCCCTCGTTGGCGACGGTGATTACGGCGTGCTTCTTGAAGGGCATCGGCCAGTAGCAGTTGAGGGCCATGCGCGCGCCGACGCTCACCGGCGCGCTGGCGAACTCGACGTACTTGCCGTGGCCCTGCGCAAAGAAGTCGCCGATCGGACACTCGACCGCGGGCTTCGCCGCGTCGTCCCAGTAGATGCGGATCACGAGCTCCCGCAAGTGGTCGCGCGACGGCGATGCGATGGTGAACCAGAGGTGCGTCATCCGGCCGGCGCCCTTGACGTCGGCGACGGTGAGCACCTCGCCGGGCGCGAGGCGCCGCATGTCCGCATTGCCGCCGGTCGGGTCCGCGCTGGAGGAGCGGAGCGCCTTGAAATCCTTCTTACTGGCGAGGTCCTCCGGGACCTGCGCCCGCGCCGCGCCCGCCCAGACCGCCGCCAACGCGACCGTCGCGACCAATGCAGCCGCCTTCGTCACTCGTCGGTCGATCCTCGTCGATGCCATGCTCTACTCCATGCCCGATACGTCGGTAGCGGCGAGCGCACACTCCGCCAGACGTCGCCTGGCCGGCGTTACGCTCGCTCGCCCGGCTAGCAGTATACCGCGCGATCCTTCAAAGACACCAAACGCACGCACTCACGCGGAGCCGCGACGGGCGCGAAAGATGGGATTATCACACAAAGACACGAAGGCGCAAAGACCTTAATTGATATGCCATCTCTTTGTGCCTTTGCGTGAGATGAATCTCCGGGCGGGCTTCGCGAGACGGGGCTCACTCGGCGTCCACGAGCTTTAGCACGTATTTTCCGCCTGCGTCCCGCGAGGAGATCCAGATCGTGTAGAGGCCGTTCAGCGGAAGACGCACGGAGATCAGGCTGTCCGTGCCGTCGTGGCCCATCTCGTCGTTGGCGATCTCGATGGCGTCCGGGCCGTAGACGATCGCGCGCGTGTTGAAATCGTGCGAGCGCACGCTGAGGATGAGCGTCTGGCCAGACCTCCCCTCGAACGACCAGACGTCGCTCGCGCCTGCGCCGACGACGGCTTCGACACGTCCGCCGATCTTCACCATGCGGACGGGATCCGGCCGGCGGACGAGCTTGTAGGTCCCACCGCCGCCATCGCCGTACGCGTGCACGCGCAGCAGGTAACGGCCCGTGTCCTTCAATAGCGCGGTAATCAAGGCGTTGTGGCCGCCGGCGCCATCGTCGTTTCTATCGACGCTGTCGCCACGCGGATTGAACAGCTCCAGCTCGATATCGAAGGCCTCCGCGAGACCCTCGAGCTTGACCACCTCCCCGGCCTTGCCGTCTAGCGCCCAGAAGTCCGATCCGCCGACCGGAAGGGCGGCCGCGGGGTCGCGGCCCGCGGTCCATGGCCGCGAGGCGGGGGTGACGGTGATCGTGTAGTCCGTCGGAAGGCCCTGGCTCTGGCTCACCTCGATCTGGTGCGTGCCGGTTCGGTTCAGCATCACGACCATCTCGCCGGTCCGCTTTGCTCCGACCGGCAGGGGGATGACAGGCTCGCCCCCGACGGCGGAGTCGGTCTGCTCCTCGGGCTTATCCGCGGACTGCCGGCGCCAGACGGAGACGGTCGGGCTCGGCCCGGCTCCGGCGGCGCGGACCCGCAGAACGTCGCCGGCCTTGCCGGGAAAGGTCCACAGGTCGAGGCCGCCCGCATCCAGACGGCGCGCGGCGCTGGCCACGCCTATCGCCAGCGGAGCCACGCGGGCGGTCGCGATCGTCGCCACATAGCCGGCGTTCTCTCGGCCGATGACCTGGAGGTAGTAGTCGCCCTTGAGCGGCGCCTGCAAGATGGCGTTTCTCGCATGGCCAGGAGAGCCGTGCTGGCGCTCGTAAAGCGATACTATCTGGCCGGTCGGCATGTAGACCTCCACCTGCGGGGCAAAGGTCGCCGACTGCACCGAAATCACGAGCGTCTCGAACTGGTCGGCCGAGAACCGGTGCCAGCGCGCACCCGTCCGCCCGAGCGTTGCCGCGTTTCGCTCGCCCTTGCGCAGATCGATGGCCATGAAGCGCTGCAGCCTGAGAGTGTATTGGCCGCCGGCCGCCGATTTGAACCCCTTTACCAGGATTTTGTAGTCGCCGGCGTTGGCGAACCGGTAGAGGATGAGAGAATTCTGGTCGCCGGGGCGGACGTCGTCGTTTTCGGCCAGCACCTTTCCCGCGGCATCAACGATCTGCGCCGCCGGATCGAAGCTGTTCGAGGCGACGAAGACGATGACCGTCTCGCCCGCCCGCGCGGTAATCGGCCACTCCCCGCTATCGCCCGGCGTCAGAATGTGCTGGAAGCTGACAGGATCGCCCTCCCGCGCGTCCGCAGTGAGCGCGCCTCCTCCGCCGAACCCGCCCTGCCCTCCCTGCCCGATCGCCGCATCCGCTACGGACGAGAGCGCCGCGACTGCCGTGAGGGAGATTGCAGCGCGCAAAAGGCGCCTGTACATGGCCTTCTCCTCGAATATGCGTTCACATTAGTCGGACAGGCGCATAAGCGCGCCGCCGACGCTCACTGTTCTATCAGCGAGGCGCGAATCCTGCCGGACGCCGCCGATTGGCCGGGATTAGGGGAACAAGTGAGCGGGCTGTCACGATCGTTATAGGAATCCGTCCTTACAAGTATAGCCGCGTACATTGAGCGACAACTGATTAAATGAGGGCCGACAGAGGAGACAAACCCATGAAGGTTAACTTTACCAGAATGATGGCGCTGGGAGGCGCTCTCGCATTGATGCTGACCGTGGGGGCCGGCGCGTTCGCGCAGGACAGCGATATGCATCGCCGGGACCGCGATTTCATTCGGGTCCACAGTGCCGGATACCGGGACCGCGACGATATGAGCGGATGGAACGTCGCGCGCGCCCGCCGCGAGATCATGGTGCTGAAGCGCACGTATGACCATGAGATTCGAAGCGGACATCCTGCGATGGCGATGAAGGCGCACTTGAAGGCCAAGCGGATCCGCGAGTGGCTTCGCGCGCACAACGCCGACTAGCGGCCCGCGCGCCGGATAGGCAATCCATATAAGATGAGGCGGCCTTCTCACGAAGGCCGCCTCATCGCGTTTCACGCTGCTTTAAGTCCCGAGCGCGCACAGAGGATGGAATGCGACAGATCACGGAACGCGTTGCAGCGACTGCTGCTCTTCTGGCGCGAGCCTAATCGCCGATCCTGCCGCCCTTGCCGCCGCTATTGGCGCCACTGTTGCCACCCTCACCGCCCGGGTATCCACCGGGTCCGCCGGGACCGCCCGGCTGATTTACGGGACGGCGCGCGCGACGCGGAATGGTATCGTCGACTGTGAACAGCCAGCTCTTCACGGCCTGGTTTCCCTTCCAGTCTCTAACCGTGATCGTCGCCGTGTGGTGGCCGTCTCGGAGCGCTGTAGAGCGGCCCTCGGTCTCATGCGTCGTGTAGTCGAGCGTGTAGGTGTCCAGCTCGAAGAGGAACCCCTCCTTGCCGGAGACCTCTTCGCCAGGCGCATAGCGCGGAATGTTGCGGCCATCGAGCTCGAGACGCAGCGTGCTCAGATCGATGCCCGATCCCTCGTCTGAGATTTTAGCGCCGATGTGGAACGGCGGCCGGCCGCTCAGGTAGTCGCCCTGCTCCGGGTCGAGGTCG
>DATGJU010000114.1:0-12480 GCA_035295045.1 Chthonomonadaceae bacterium | reverse complement strand
GTGCTGCCGACGACGGTGACGCACATCCGCCTGCGAGCCGAAATGGAGGACGGCTCGACGCTGGAGGGCGAGTCGGTCATCGCCGCGTCGCCCCTTAAGATCCGCCGCGTATCGCTAACGCCGGGCAATGCCTGCCCGCTGGACGAGGTGCTGGAGGCGATAGACAAGGCGGAGATCATCGTGATGGGGCCGGGCAGCGTGTTCACGAGCGTCATCCCGAACCTGCTGGTGCGCGGCGTGCCGGAGGCGATCCGCCGATCGAAGGCGAAAAAGGTGTATGTTTGCAACGTGATGACACAGGCCGGCGAGACGAACGGCTTCTCGGCGCACGACCATGTCCGCGCGATCGAGATGCACGCCCGGATGCGCGTCTTCGACTACGTGATGATCAACACGGCGCGGCCGAAGAGCGATACGCTGGAGAAGTACCGCAAGGTAGGCGCGGTGCTGGTCGAGCCGGACGCGGACCGGATCAAATCGGAGGGCTACCGCACGATACTCGGCAACTTCATCAACCAGTCGGACGTGGTGCGCCACGACTCGAACCTGCTCGCCGAGGACATTATCCGGCTGCTCGACAAGCCGTAGCGTTCAGCCATGTATCGAGGATCTGTGATCGTTGAAAGGTGTGCCAGTTGATGACGGCGGGCGGCTGCGCCGCGAGGGCGGCTTCCGGGATCACGCCGATGATCTCGCTTTCGAGGACCGCGATGCCGTGGCGGGCGGCCTGGCGCGCGACATACGCGAAGACTGCCGGGAGCGGCGTCCGGTCCGGCTGCGTGAGATTCATCGAAATCTGGGCCACGCCGCGTGATGGCAGCCAGAGCCCGAGCGCGCGGACGCCCGCCAGGTCCGGATGGGTGGACCGGTCGCGCCGGATGGCCGCCGCGATTTCCCTGGCCTGCGCCTCGCTGCCGCCGATCAGGTTGACGTTGTAGGCGACGAGCGGGCCGCGCGCGCCGACGACGGTCGCGCCGGCCGTAGAGTGCGCGCGGGACGGCCCGAGGTCCGGCAAGCGGCGGCCGGTGAGCGGCGCATCGCGGATCGCCTCGAACCCGCCGTGACGCACAATCGGTTCCTGGTTCCTAATTCCTGGCTGGCGGGGATGCGCGTCGCGGATCGCCTCGAACCCGCCGCGGCGGAGTGCCGGCAGGGCCGCCTCGCGCCCCGGCCGCGCGTTGCGCTCGTAGAAATAGACGGGCAGCTCCAGCTCAGCCGCGAGCGCTGCGCCAATCGCCTCCGCGACGGCCATTGCCTCCGGCGGCCCGGCGCCGCGGAGCGGTATCACGGGCACGACGTCGATGGCGCCAAGGCGCGGATGGGCGCCGGAGTGGACCCTCAGATCGATGTGCGTCAGGGCCACGCGGGCGGCGGCGAGCACGGCGCGCAGAATGCCGTCCGCGGAGCCGAGGATCGTGGCGACGCTGCGGTTGTGGTCCGGGTCGGCGGAGAAGTCGATCAGGAGTGCGCCAGACGTTTGCCGGACCGCGTCCGCAATCGCCGCGACGACGGCCGCGTCCCGGCCCTCGCTGAAATTCGGCACGCACTGGAACACAGCGTCAGTTTGATTCACGGATAGCCTCGGCAAACCTCATTCGCCGTTTGCGGCAGGGTCCTTTGGAGACATCGGGTATCCGTACTCCATTGGATGGTGACCGCAGGAGCGAGCAGCATCGCATACGAGTACCATCCGCCGGCTCGGGCCGGCGGCTGCAGCCCAGATGGGCCGTGGAAGGAATCTACCATTGAATAGACGCGAATTCATAGGGACGGCTGCGGCACTGACGGCGGCGCCGCTCTCGCCGGCGTACGGCGACCCCGCGGGCCGGCCCAAGAAGTCGGTCATGTACGCCATGCTGCCCGGCAGCCTCAGCATCGAGGATCGCTTCCGGCTCGCAAGAGACGTCGGCTTCGAGGGCGTGGAGTGCGGCCCCGTCGGCAGCGAGGCGCGGGCGACGGAGCTGCGCCGCGCCGCGGAGAAGGCCGGCATCCCGATCCAGTCGGTGATCTACGGCGGCTGGGACGCCCCGCTCTCGGATCCCAACCCGGCCGTCGTCGCGAAGGGCATCGCCAACGCAAAGTCGGCTATGCAGGACGCGAAGTGGATGGGCGCCGAGGACATCCTGCTGGTCCCGGCCGTCGTCACCGCAAAGGTGCGCTACCAGGAGGCGTACGAGCGATCGCAGAAGAACGTTCGCGCGCTTATCCCCACGGCAGAGAAGCTCGACATCCTCATCTGCATCGAAGAGGTGTGGAACAACTTCCTCCTGAGTCCGATGGAGTTCGCGCACTACATCGATTCGTTTCGCAGCCCGCACGTCCAGGCCTATTTCGACGTGGGGAACGTGGTGACGTTCGGCTGGCCGGAGGACTGGATCCGCACGCTCGGCAAACGGATCAAGAAGGTGCACCTGAAGGATTACAAGGGCGGCCCGGGGCTCTTCGGGGGCAACAAGGGCAGTTTCGTGATGCTGCGTGAGGGGAGCATCAACTGGCCGGAGGTGCGCAAGGCGTTCGCCGAGATCGGCTACACCGGCTACATGAACACGGAGCTCGGCGGCGGCGACGAGGCCTACCTCCGCGACGTGAGCGCCCGCGTGGACAAGATTCTGGCCGGCGAGTAATTCTACGAGAAAATCGAACAATACCCTGTAGACGCGCGTCTAAAGCGAACATAATAGAGTAGAATATATTCTACTGCCCGGTCGATGTGCGCGACAGCCATTTCGACCACCCCGATCAGCGAGTTGCAACAAGGAACCAGCTACCAGCTACGGGCTGCCAGCCACCCTACGGGAGGGCGCTATGGGGTCTACGTCACGATGCGCGTTCGTCGACATGAACGCCTTCTTTGCGAGCGTCGAGCAGCAGGAGCGGCCGGAGCTGCGCGGCAAGCCGATCGCGGTCGTGCCGGTGAAGACCGACTCCACCTGCGCGATCGCGGCCTCTTACGAGGCCAAGGCGTTCGGCATCAAGACCGGCACGATGATCCCGGAGGCGTTGCGGCTCTGCCCGCGCATACAGCTTGTCGAGGCGCGCCCGAAGCTGTACATGCAGTACAACCTGGGCATCATCGAGTGCCTAAACAAGTTCTTCGTCAACATCAAGCCGCTTTCAATAGACGAGATGGCCTGCTGGATTAGCGCGCTGGACCGCGGCGCGGAGGCGGAGCTCGCGCTGGGCCGGCGCATCAAGCAGGCGATCTATGAGCGCCTCGGCGACTGGATGCGCTGCTCGATCGGTATCGCGCCGAACATCTTCCTCGCCAAGGTCGCATCCGACATGCAGAAGCCGGACGGCCTCACGCGCCTCGATGAATCGAACCTCCCGCACGCTCTTTACCCCGTCCCGCTCGCGGACCTGCCGGGCGTCGGCCGAAAGATGCACCGCCGGCTGCAGCGCGTGGGCATCTCCACCGTCGAGCATCTGTTCGACGCGGGGCCGGATCTGCTTCGGCGCGCCTGGGGCAGCGTGGAGGGGCCGCGCTGGTACTACATGATCCGCGGCCGGCAGGACACCGACTATCGCATCTGGAACTCAGATGTTCAGCGGCAGTCGGTCGGCCATTCGCACGTCCTTCCGCCGGAGTACCGCACGCGGCGCGGCGCGCAGGACATTCTGCTGCGCCTCTTCACGCGCTGCCTGCGGCGGCTGCGGCAGTATGGCCAGGCCGCATCGTCCGTCGGCCTCTCGGTGCGCATCCGCAACGGCTACGCAGGCGTCAGGTCCAACTGGAAGGCCTCCAGCACCAAGCACCTGCCCGCGGACGACGATACCACCTGGATCAAGGTGGTCCGCCCGATGATCGATTCGTTCCCGGAGCTTGACGAGGGCGCCGCGCCCTATATGGTCGCCGTCACCTTCTGGGACCTGACCGACAAGCGGGACATCACGCTGAACTTGTTCGACGATACGTTCGCGCGGGCGGAAGTGAGCCGGACGATGGACCGGCTGAACCGGAAGCGCGAGAACTCCGTACAGCTCGCGAGCGTCCTGCCGGTCCAGCACACCGCGCCGTTCCGTATCGCCTTCGGGCGGCAGTTCCATGAGTTCGAGATCGCCCAGGCGGAGCGGTAAGATTTCTCGCGCGAAGAACGCCAAGAATGCGGAGAGGTCGCGCCCTGAAGCCGCTATGTGTGGCGGCTGTTGAACGAGGTACGTTCGAATGCTGACGATGCTTGGGGAAGAGCGGACGAAGGCGGGCGAGGCGCTGACGGTGGAGGTTGTGACTGCGCCGGACGGGGAGTACGCGGAGTCGATTCGGGACCTGCTGGCGCACAAGGGGCCGGAGTGGGAGCTGCACATCCGGGCGGCGCTGGATGGCGAGACCGATGCGCTCGAAACGCGGTTCTATCTTGGATTGCTGGACGGCCGGCCCGTGGCGAACGTGATGACGGTGGAATCGCTGGGCATCGGCATACTGGGCCATGTCTTTACGCGGCCGGAGCAGCGCCGCAAGGGTATCTGCCAGGCGATCTTCCGGCGACTGCTGCAGGACTTCGGGCGGCGGGACGGCCGCGTCCTGCTGCTCGGCACCGGGTTCGAGTCCGCCGCGTACTGGATCTACCACTCGTTCGGATTTCGGAGCCTCAACGGCGGCTTCATGCGGTACGACGCGCCCATGGCCGGGGCCGCCGCTCTAACGGCGCCGATCGACAGCGGCGGCCCAAGTGGGACCGATGCAGCCAGCGCGGACGCGCGCCCGAACCAGAATCGGTTCGAGATCAGTGTCCCGGCCGAGCCCGCTTTATTCATAAACGCTGCGCAGGCGGTGCGGAACGCTTCTGCGGGCCGGCTCATGAATAATCCGGACGAAGTCCGAGACGCTGTCCACGTGGGCGCGGAGGAGGAGTTCGATCGCGGCTGGTTCGCGCCGGCCCTAACGCGTGTCGTGCCGCTGGCGTGGAGGCACTGGCCCGTGCTGGCGCTGCTCGGCGCGCAGGCGAACGGCGAGGCGCTGCGCAGCGCGGCCTGGAAGCTACGCGGGCTGGGCAGTCTCGAAGCGCCGGTGCTGCGGACGCTCGCCGCGCTGTCCGGGGGCAGGGGGACGGCCGCGGTCGTCCTGGAGACGGAGCGCGGGGCTGTGGCCGGGTGCGCCACGCTCCACCCGACAGGCGGCGGCGTGAACGGCTGGCCTGGCGTGTGGCTCCTCGACGCCTTCACGCACCCGTACTTCAATTCGCATCTCCCGGAGCTGCTCGCAGGCTTGGCGCTGCCGGCCGGCAAGATAATCGCCTATGTGGATACGGACTCGCGCGCGAAGGCCGCGGCGCTGGAGGCGGCCGGCTTCGAACGCGAGGGCACGCTTTGCGGCTTCCTGCGGGCCGGCGGCGCCCCGCGCGACGTGTGGCTGTACGGCCGCGTCACCCCGTAGACGACTATTCGCCGGCCGCCTGCTCCAACAGGCGCGTGATCACGTCGAGTGTAAGCGGCCTCGGCTCCGCGAATATCCATTCGATTTCAATCTGGAAGCCGGGCATCGCGCGCAGCTCTAGCGGACCATTCGTCAGCGAGAAATCCTCATACTGATCAGCGTCCGACTTCCGCAATACGCGAGCTTGTTTCCTTTGCGGATCGACAAACACGATCTCCGGCACACCGATCGAACAGTAATCTGTCTCAAGGGCTATTATGTCGGATTGGTAGTTGCTCGGAGACACGATTTCGATCACCAAGTCGGGCGCGCCGTAGATCGCGTCCTTGTGGATAATCGCTGCGTTCTCCGCCCGAACGAACAGTATATCGGGGAGCCGGCCATTGTACCGATCGATTTTCACGGCTGTCCTGGAGCCGAGGATCACTCCGAGGCCGCGCGTCTCCGCATACTGGCTGAGTAACGTCGCAAGCCACATGAAGATCCATTCGTGCGGGTACTGAGCGGCCATTCGGTTGACCATCACTCCCTTTACGAGTTCGGAATCGATGTTTTCCGAAAGATACAGCCACGCCTCGAACTCAATCGGGCGGTCCGCGACATAGGAGTTGCGTGGCTGCGCGTTCGTCTCCGGGCGTATTAGCAAATCGGTCATTTCGGTACTCTCTCAAAGTGCGTCCGATAATTCGGAACCTGGTCGGAAGTACGCCTGCTTCAATCGGATTATACCATGGTACGCGGAACCCTCCGATGTCGCGGCCATTCAGACCACGACGCTCGGCGGGAGGGAAAGCGCGCGCGGCCGGTGAAATTGAGATCACGTCGCCCGCAAGGGCCTAACATTGAAGGACGGAGAGAATTGACTGATGGCTGATAAACTGAGAATCGGAATCGTGGGCTGCGGCGGCATTGCCAAAGGGAAGCACCTGCCGAGCCTTTCGCGCTTGAACAACGTCGAGCTGGTCGCCTTCTGCGACATCATCCCGGAGCGGGCGGACGAGTGCGCGGCCGAGTACGGCGTGCCCGGCGCGACGAAGACTACCGACTACCAGAAGCTACTTGCGGACAAGTCGATCGACGTGGTCCACGTGCTCACGCCCAACGACTCGCACGCCGAGATCACCGTGGCCAGCCTGGAGTCCGGCAAGCACACGCTGAGCGAGAAGCCGATGGCGAAGCGCGCCAAGGACGCGCGCAAGATGGTCGATGCGGCCAAGCGTACCGGAAAGAAGCTGACGATCGGCTACCAGAGCCGCCACCGCAACGATAGCCAGTACCTGAAGAAGCTGATCGAGAAGGGCGAGCTGGGGGAGATCTACTATGCCAAGGCGCACGCGGTCCGGCGCCGCGGCGTTCCCACCTGGGGCGTCTTCATGGACAAGGAGAAGCAGGGCGGCGGTCCGCTGATCGACATCGGCACCCACGCGCTCGACCTGACGCTCTGGCTTATGAACAACTACAAGCCCAGGATGGTGGTCGGCACGACCTATCACAAGCTATCGCAGCGCGAGAACGCCGCCAACGCTTTCGGCCCGTGGGACCCGAAGCAGTTCACGGTCGAGGACTCGGCGTTCGGCTTCATCACCATGGAGAACGGCGCGACGATCGTCCTGGAGTCGAGCTGGGCGCTGAATACGCTGCAGGTGGACGAGGCGAAGTGCACGCTCTGCGGCACCGAGGGCGGCGCGGACATGATGGGCGGCCTGCGCATCAACGGCGAGAAGTTCTCGCGGCTGCACGAGACGAAGGTAGACCTCTCGGCCGGCGGCGTCGCGTTCTATGCGGGCAAAGCGGAGTCGGACGCGGACCGAGAGGCGCGGCTCTGGATCGAGGCCATCGTGAACGACACGGACCCTGTCGTGCTGCCGGAGCAGGCCTGTGTCGTCTCCGAAATCCTGGAGGCGATCTACGAATCCGCCGCGAGCGGCAAGCCGTTCAACTTCTAAACTGTCAACACGGCCCCTGGGCAGCTTGTCGGAGGGACGGCGCTGTCTACATTGTCGGCACTTTAGGTGATCGCACCACGGTCAGCAAAGTCCGAGAAACGCTCGTAGACACGGTTTCTCTCCGGCCGAGGGCTGACCCTCCGTAGGTTGCTCAAGCGACGCCGTTGCCAGACACTGGGATTGAACCTGGTCTCGGTCTTGACCGCAGCCTCGGGCGTCTCCACCAGATTGACTCGGCAGCGCAAACATTCGGCAAAACTGGTATTCGCGATTCCAAGCGGAACGCTAATGGCTGTATATGGTCGCCGACGGTGCTGCAGCGTGGGCGCCTGGCGCGGATGGGAGCAACTCGACATGCGTGTTCGATCCACTCGGTTCCTGGCGTGGCTGGCTCTGGTAGGTTTCGTGCTTGCCAGCGCAATCGACTTTTCGGCGGCACAGGACACGGTCAAACTGCCGGCACCGACCGGTGAGAAGGGGCAAATGGCGCCGAAGACACTTCTCAAATCGCTCACGGGCAGATGGTCCGGCACGGTCCGGACCTGGTTCGAGCCCGACAAGCTTGCGGACGAATCGACGGTGACCGGCGAGATCGGCCCGGTGCTCGGCGGGCGGTTCGTTCGGCACACGTATGAGGGCTCGATGAAGGGAAAGCCGCGCCACGGCGAGGAGACGATCGCTTACAACGGGATCGACAAGCGGTTCGAGGTCTCATGGATCGACGATTTCCACATGAGCTATGCGATTCTGTTCTCTGTGGGCGATGCGTCGGAGCGTGGCTTCACGGTGAACGGCCATTACGACACCGGCCCCAACACACCGCGGTGGGGCTGGAAAACGGTGTACGAGCTGAAGGACGCAGACCACCTGACG
Source organism: Chthonomonadaceae bacterium (assembly GCA_035295045.1). Classification (GTDB taxonomy): domain Bacteria; phylum Armatimonadota; class Chthonomonadetes; order Chthonomonadales; family Chthonomonadaceae; genus DATGJU01. The sequence goes on along the minus strand of DATGJU010000114.1, from coordinate 4,287 downwards.
ATAACGGCGTACAACATCAAGCCGGGCGACAAAGAGGCGAAGGCCGTCGAAACCGTGTACACGCGCGTGAAGTAGCTCGCAGGTCTTCCGAGCAGCGATTACTCCTTGCAGGGTAAGCGGGGCAAATGAGATTCTACTCGACGAGCCCGTTGCCCGAATGCCCTACCCGTTGAAACGAGTAGGATTCCGTGGCCACATGTATACGGATGTCGACTTGCATCTGTGCGGTCAGCTGCAGGCACAAGCCGAACTCGGAGCCTAACTTGCGCGACTCAACGTCGATATACGGGTCGGCGGGCCCGGAATCCCGCTGTGGTAGAATGACGCCGAGCAGCACCTGTCATGTCAGCTACGCACGGTTCGTCTATCCGAATCCCCGAAGAGTATGCGCGTCACCTCTCCGAACTTGCGGCGGCAAGAAGGACAACGGCGGCGCTTGTCGAAGAGGCGCTCGCGCTCTTGTTCTCTCCTACGCCGGAAGAAGTCGTGCGCGGGCCAATTGACGAACACGGCCCGTCGACGCTTGAACGGACTGAGACGCTGGCGCCTGAGGATATCATCGAGGAGATTCCCATTCCGCTCCACTCGCGGAGCTTGATCCGCGATTGGAGCGGATGCTGAGGCCACGGGACAGCCTCGAGGGAACCATTCACCCTAGCTTAAAGGCGATAGCCGCCAATGATACTCCGGCGCAATGTTAGCGACGCGGAGACGGGCGAATCTAGCGCGCCCCGCGTGCCGGCTCCGGACCGCCGCGTTTCCGGCCTCACGTGGCGGGCGCTGCTCGTCGGGCTGGTGTTCACGGCGCTGGTCGATCTCTGGATCCACTGGGCGGAGCTGATCCTCGGCGGGCGCGGCCACACGGCGCTCGCCAATACCAGCATCCCCATCGGCGCCTTCAACGTCCTCTTCCTGCTCACGGTCGCCAATCTGCTGCTTCGCCGCCTGCGCGTCCGCTTCGCCTTCTCCGCCGCGGAGCTGCTCGTCGTATACGCGATGATGACGGTCGCAACGGTCGTCTCCTCGTCCGGCGGCCTGCACTTCGTGATACCCGCGATCACGGCCGCCTTCTATTATGCCTCCTCCAGCAACGGCTGGGCCGGCCAGTTCCACGCGCTCATCCCCAACTGGATCGCGCTGAAGAACTCGACGGCGCTCGCCAACTTTTACGCGGGCAACGCAGCCGTGCCGTGGGCGCTCTGGCGCGCGCAGATGGTTGCCTGGATCGGCTTCCTCTCGCTCTTCACCCTGGCGACGCTCTGTATCGTCGCGATCCTGCGCCGCCAGTGGATCGACCGGGAGCGGCTCGCCTTCCCCACCGTCAACGTGCCGGTGGAGATGCTGCGCGACGGCGAGGGCTTCTTCGGCAGCCGGCTGCTCTGGGCAGGTTTCGCCATCCCGTTCACCATCGACATCCTTAACACGCTCCATCTCAATATCCCGAATATCCCCTACATTCCGACGCGGACCGCGGACCAGCCCGACATCCAGCAGCTCTTCCCGGCCATGCCGTGGAATGCGATCGGCCATACGCCGCTCTCGTTCTATCCGTTCGTGATCGGGATCGCTTACCTGCTCGCCGTCGACATGACCTTCTCCTGCTGGTTCTTCTGGCTCGTAACGAAGCTTGAGGCGGTGTTCGGCGCGACGAGCGGCGTCTCGGCCGGCGCGACGGCGGGCGGGCAGAGCAGCTTCCCATTCATCGGCCACCAGGGGGCAGGCGCGTTCCTGGGTCTGGCGATACTGGGGCTCTGGGCTTCTCGGCGCTACCTGAAGGAGGTCTGGCAGATCGCGTTCGCGCGGGGCGAGCCGCCGGACCGCGACGCCGGGGAGCCCATGTCCTACCGCGCGGCCTTCATCGGGCTGGGCATCTGCGTCGCGGCGCTCGTTGGCTGGTGCATGGCGGCCGGCATGCGGGGCGGGGTCGCGGCCGCGCTGATCGTTCTGTCGCTGCTCTATACGCTGGCGGCGACCCGAATCCGCGCGGAGACCGGCAACGCCTGGCTCTTCGGACCGGAGATCGACGCCTACAAGCTGATGACGACTACCTTCGGCACGGCGGTCTATCTGCCGGTGGACCTGACGATACTCGCCTACGCGCGCAACGCGATTGCGAGTTACGATCTGCGCTGCCTCTCGATGCCGAACCAGTTCGACGCCTACAAGATGGCCGACGCCCTCGGAGTCCAGAAGCGCCGCCTGACAGTTGCGCTTGTCGTCGCGATCGTTCTCGGCCTGGCCATCTCGTTCGCGATCGCGCTGATGATCTGGTATGCCTACGGCGCGGGCGCCAAGACCGACTCGTGGCGCACCTCCATGGGACGCCAGCCGTTCGACCAGCTCTCGGACGTGCTGAAGACGCCGCTGCGTCCGGACCTGTCCGGCTCGCTCGCCGCCGCGTCCGGCTTCGTCATCACGGCGGCGCTGATGGCGCTGCGGACGCGATTTCCCTGGTGGCCGCTCCACCCGGTCGGCTACGCGATGGCGAACACGAACACGATGAACCAGGTCTGGCTTCCGTTCTTCATCGCGTGGCTCGTCAAGACGCTCGTGCTGCGCTACGGCGGCATGCGCCTCTATCGGCAGTCGCTGCCCTTCTTCTACGGCCTCATCGTCGGCGACTTCCTGGCCGGCGGCCTGACGACACTCGCGGGATGTTTCTTCGGTGTCAACGTCTACGCGACCAACTGGTGAGGCGCGGGAGTCGCCGGTTCCCCTGGTTGGGGCACGCCCGATCGTGGTATACTCGACGAATATGAAGGGGCCGGCCACTCTCTGCCGCGGCTCCTCCAATTCTCCTACGGTCAGGATCGTAGCGCTGTGCCAACCATTCAGTCGGTCTCCACGTCACTCCTCGAGACGCCGCTCCACAACCCTTTTGTCACATCGCAGGGCGCCACCAGCGTTGCGCGGGCCGTCTCCGTGTCGCTTGCGCTTTCGGGCGGCGGCGCGGCGCAGGGCGAGTCCGTCCCGGTCAAGTATGTGACCGGCGAGACCGTCGAGGGCGTGATCGAGACCGTGAGTCGCGTTGGGCCGGAGCTGGAGGGACTTGACCTGCAAGACTATCGGCGCGCGCTGGATCGGATCGCGCAGCTCGCGCCGGACGCGCCGAGCGCCCGCTGCGCGCTGGAGATGGCGGTGCTGGACGGCTGGTCGCAATCGGCGGGCATCTCGCTGCGGCGGCTGTGGGGCGGCGCGCGCGACCGTTACGAGACCGACGTGACGATCCCCATCGTGCCCAACGCCGGCGACCTGACGCGGCTGGCGTGGGACCTGGGAATACGGGTGTTCAAGATCAAGGTGGGCGCGCTGTCGATCGATGAGGACCACGAGCGCGTGCTCGCCGTCCGCGCCGCGGCACCGGAGGCGAAACTGCGCATCGACGCGAACCAGGCCTTCTCGCCCGACGGAGCCGTGGCGTTCGCCGAGCGGCTGGTGGGCGAGGGCGCGCAGCTTCAATTGCTGGAGCAGCCGGTCAAGAAGGAGGACATCGACGGCCTTCATTGGGTGGCCGAGCGCAGTCCCGTGCCCGTGTTCGCCGACGAGAGCTGCCGCACTCCGCAGGACGCGCTGCGACTCGTCTCATCGACCGCCGTCCATGGCCTGAACCTGAAGATCAACAAGTGCGGGATCGCCGGCGTGCTGAACATCATCCCAATCGCGAAAGCGGCAGGACGGCGGCTGATGCTCGGCTGCATGCTGGAGACGCGCCGCAGCATCGCCGTCTCCCTGGCGATTGCCTGCGGGACGGGCGCCTTCGACTTCATCGATCTCGACTCCCATCTCCTGCTAAACGAGTCCGGCGAAAATCCGCACTTCGACCAGCATGGCGGGGAGATGCGGATGCGGTAGTTGGTAGCTGGTAGCCGGCAAATGCATCTCGCCAGCTACCAGCTACCAACTACCAGGAATCGGGAACCGTGCGAATCCTGCTCACAAACGACGACGGCATCATGGCGCCGGGGATCCTTGCGGCGAAGGCGGCGCTCGATTCGGTCGGCGAGGTCGTCGTCGTCGCGCCGGAGCGGCCGCGCAGCGCGGCGGGACACGCCATCACTCTGCACAAACCGCTGCGCATGACGCCGGTCTCGTTGCCGGATGGCAGCCGCGGCTTCGCCTGCAGCGGCACGCCGACGGACTGCGTGACGCTGGGGGTGGAGATCGCGATGGCAGGCCGATGCGACCTGGTCGTCTCCGGCATCAACGCGGGCGCGAACCTCGGCTGGGACCTTACCTACAGCGGGACGGTCGCCGCCGCCATCGAGGGCGCGGTGCTCGGCCTTCCGG
>DATGJU010000113.1:0-9470 GCA_035295045.1 Chthonomonadaceae bacterium | reverse complement strand
TAATGACGGACAGGATGTCGGCGCCGAGCGCGGGGAACAGGCCGTTCAGCGCGGCCGCCGCCTGAGCTGTCATCGGGAAGCAGACCTCGGGGTCGCCGAAACGGCACGCCTCGACGATGTCGCGGGCGGCATCCCGCGAGTTGACGGAGAGCAGCGGCGTTGCATTGGCGATCGAGAACCAGGCGTACTCCTTCGTGTTCTGGCCCTTGAAGCGCGCGTGGAGGTGGCTGCCGGTCCGCATGAGGCCCGGCGCCGCGGTGGTTACGAAGATGCCATCCGCGGCCAGTTCCGACCGGAGTGCCTCCGACAGGCCGACGAGCGCGAACTTGCTAGCGCAGTAGGGCGCAAGATGCGGTATCGCGACTTTGCCGCCAATCGAGCTGACATTCACTATTCGGCCGCGTCTGCGGGCGCGCATGCCGGGCACGACCTCCTGGATCAGGATAAGTGGCGCCCAAAAATGGACCGCCATCGCGCGCTCATAGTCCTCGATCAGCATCTCCGCCTGCGGCCCGACCTCGATCGTCCCGGCGGCATTGATCAGTACGTCGACCTTTCCGAGGCGCCGTTCGACGTCGCCGACGATCCGGCCCACGGCGGCACGGTCTGTCAAGTCGTACGGCTCGGCGAAGACCTCTGCGCCACGCGCCTCGAGCTCTTCGCGGGCGCGGCGGAGCTCGTCGGCATCCCGCGCGACAATTGCAATCTTCGCGCCCTCCGCGGCGAGCAGCCTGGCGATCTCAATACCGAGACCGCGCGACCCGCCTGTAATGAGGGCGACGCGTCCGGCGAAGCAGATTTCGCGGCGGCGCCTCAGGTTCTTGCGAATGGCAATAGCGAGCGCCGCGCTCGCGGCGCCGAGTATTGCGGCGGTGTGAATACGTCCCATGAGAGCCCTCCTCATCCGAAACAGAAACAAGACGGCCCGAATGGGCCGTCTTGTTCCACGAGGGTTGGACACCACGAAATGCGCTCCCCACGACCGCACTAAAGCCCCCAGGATTGCGAGGCTTGGGGCGGCCTTCACATCGGCAGCTCACGGCGCCCATGAGTGCCCCGAGGATTGGGGTCGCGGGGCGGCTATGGGATCAGCCGACAATCGCGCACGCACGAAAGCCTCCAGCATCGGGAGTTGGGCCGCTTACTCTCACACCGTGGGCGTGTCCGCCGCGGGCCGGTTCGCTTCGCGCATGCTCTCCTCGTTGACGATCGAGCCGCGCTTGCTGAAGATCACAGCGCCCGTGAGCGCTGCGCCGGACACCACGACGACTGTGATGCGCGCCGCGATCGGTATGTCCTGGATGACGATTCCGGCGATCAGGATGCCCGTGAGGTTCATCACCTTGATCAGCGGGTTCAGCGCTGGCCCGGCCGTGTCCTTGAACGGATCGCCGACCGTGTCGCAGATGATGCCGGCCTTGTGATTGTCCGTGCCCTTGCCGCCGAAGAGACCGTCCTCGATCTTCTTCTTCGCATTGTCCCATGCGCCACCGGAGTTCGAGAGCAGCACCGCCATGAGCTGGCCGGTAACGATTGCGCCGGCCAAGTAGCCGCCGAGCGCCGCCGCACCGACATCGGGATGCCGAAAGCCGAGGCCGAATCCAACGAAGATCGGAAGCGCGATCGCCAGGATTCCTGGTCCGAGCAGCTCCTTCTGCGCCGCGGCGGTCACGAGCGCGACACAGCGAGCGTAGTCGGGCTTGCTCGTGCCCAGCATGATTCCGGGATCGTCCCGGAACTGGCGCCGAACCTCCTCGATCAGGTTGTAGGCCGCGCGTCCCACGGCATTGATCGAGAAGGAGGAGAAGAGAAAGGGCGCGGCTCCGCCGATCAGAAGGCCGATGAAGACCTCGGGGACGTCGAGCGGAATGCCGAAGATCTTGCCCTGGCTCAGCGCGTCGACGTGCGCCGTGGGATCGCTCGGCGGCAGCAGATGCGCGCCGGTCATAAACGAGCGGAACAGCGCGACCGCGGCGATGACGGCGGTCGCGATCGCGAAGCCCTTTGTCAGCGCCTTGGTGGTGTTGCCGACCGCGTCGAGCCGGCCGACGATGCGGTCGCCTGAGAGGCCGCCCGCTGGAACTGCCGCTGCGCCGTGCTCCCGGTCCTCCTCCAGGACGCCGGACATCTCGAAGATGCCGTTGGCGTTGTCGGTGATCGGGCCGAAAGTATCCATCGCGAGGATATAGCCGGTCGTCGATAGGAGCCCGAGGCCGGCAAGCGCGATCCCGTAGGCCGCGAGCAGTGGGTTGTTGGGGAAGATCGCGAGCGCGAAAAGCAGCGTGACGGCAATCGCGGCCGCGGACCAGACCGAGCTCTCCAGGCCGTAAGAGAAGCCGGAGATGATCATGGTCGCGGGACCGGTGCGCGAGTTGTAGGCGATCTCGGTCACGGGCTTGTGCTCGGTCGAGGTGAAGTACTCTGTTAGCCAGCCGATGACGATAGCCAGAACGATGCCCGCGAGCGTACATAGGCAGAAGCGCCACCACTCGTACGGGTGGTCGCCCTGCGTGCCGGGAATATAGACGCCGTTCCTGAAGTACCAGTAGGAGCCGCCCGCGATCAGGATCGTCGCGGCGAGGGCCGACACGCGGAAGCCGGTGTTGATCGGCTGCATCGGGTCCATGTCCGCCCGGTCCTCGCCCTTGACGGCGAAAACGCCGATGATCGAGGCGAGCACGCCCACGGCGCGGACGATGAGCGGATACATGACGAGCTGCAGCGCGCTCTGCGTCATGGCCGCGTTGCCGGACCAGATCGCCTGAGGGATGATCGAAGCGCCGAGGATGATCGCCGCGACCAGGGTGACTTCGTAGCTTTCGAACACGTCGGCCGCCATGCCGGCGCAGTCGCCTACGTTATCGCCAACGTTGTCCGCGATCGTCGCCGGGTTGCGCGGGTCGTCCTCGGGGATGCCCGCCTCAACCTTGCCGACCAGGTCCGCGCCCACGTCGGCCGCCTTCGTGAAGATGCCGCCGCCGACGCGCATGAAGAGGGCGGCCAGCGAGCCGCCGAAGCCGAAGCCGACGAGGATCAGCATCGCCTTGTCTTTGTAGATCAAGAAGACGAGGCAAGCGCCGATGAGGCCTAGGCCGACGGTCATCATTCCCGATACGGCGCCGGCCTGGAACGCGGTCTCAAGGGCGCCCTTGAACGTTCGGCGCGCCTGGTCCGCGGTGCGCTGGTTGGCGATCGTCGCCATCCCCATGCCAATGTAGCCCGCAAGGTACGAGGCGCCGACGCCCGCCACAAAGAACGCGGCGACTCCGGCCGCCGCATATACGTCGTAACCGAGGTTGGTCTGTTTGTAGTAGAGCACAAAGAGACCGATCGCGACAATGACGACGAGGATCGCCATGGCGCTCACTTGCTGGCGCAGGTAGGCGTTCGCGCCGTCGCGGATGGCCTTGCCGACCTCCTCCATCTTCGCCGTGCCGGCGCTCTTGGCCGCGACCGACCGGTACCAGTACATTCCCATCAGAACGGAGAGAACCCCAAAACCGAGCACGGCCCAGATCAGGATGAACTCGGGCTGGTGAAACTTGGGAAGCGCGACCGCTTCACCGCTGTCCGCATGCGCTGCAATCGAGGGCACTATCAACCCAGCTACCGCCAGCAGGGATATCCACAGTTTCCCTAGCCTGTCCCCATCGGGCCGTGTCGGCCCGGTCAGGCGACATCTCATCGTATGCCCTCCTCCATGCAATTCGTCGATGCCGGCAGAGTCCTGCCGAGCGAAAGGGCAATTACTGCCACTGTTCGCAAAATTATAAGCGATTGCTGGAAAGAAGTCAATAGAATTGGGCCTGTCCCAGAGGTTTCTAAGCCTCTGGCATGGCCGTTTCGTGGAAATTCGCGATTTTTTTCACAAATTGACGATTCCCGCGGACAGACCGACGGATCGGACGTGCGCCGCGGCGAGGGCGTACTCGTCAGCGGAGGGCAGATGTTCGAGCATTAGCGGGGTATCCGGGTCGAGGCGGTTCAATTCGGACAGGAACGCCCCATAGTCCAGCGTGCCCAGGCCCGGCCGCACCTCGTCGAGGTGGATCGTAAGTCGGCCGGAGAGCGCGATGTCTTTTGCGTGGCAGGTCTTGATGTGGGGTCCCAGTTTTTCAAAACAGTCGCGGATGAATCCGGCATTGTCGAAGAAGCGCCGCGGGCTGGAGATCATGTTCACGGGATCCAGGTGCACGGCAAATCGCGGCCGGTCGATGGCGGCGATCAGGTCCAGATAGCTCTCGGGCGAGTCGGGAAAGACCCAGGGCATGGTCTCCAGCGCATAGTAGGTGCGCGTCGGCCGCACCGCGTCGATGATCTCGCGTACGGTATCGACGATCAGGGCGAATGTGTCCGGCGTAAAGTTGTCCGGGTGCGGGCCGTCCCACTGCTCGCTGCGCGAGCCGGCGATGTTTACGCAGCAGCGTGCGGCCGTGCGGTCCGCCAGGGCAAGCTGCTCGCGGCACCTCTCCATCGCGGCGGCGCGGACGGCGCTGTCCGGGCTGATCGGGTTGCTCCACGCGCCGACCTCCGCGATCACGATGTCCGCCCGCGCCGCCGCCTCGACGTACTGCCGCACCGTGCGATCGTCCGCCCGCGCATCCACCGGGCAGTAGGCGGCCCGATAGCCGGCGGCGCCCAGGGCGGCGACCCACTCGTCCGCGCCGGCGAGTGGTCCGAAAACAGGCCCTCCAAGACGCATACCGATCTCCCTGCGCGTTCGCCGGCGCGGCCGCGGCCTCCTTGGCGGGCCGGCGCTGGGGCGACGCGCAATTGACGCTCAGAAGCACTAACAGGTACAATATGGCCGCAAATTCAGATTATCGACCGGCTCTTGAATCGCCGCCAGGACGCCTCGCGACGTGCAATACGCTTCACGAGCCACGGGCCACGTGCCACGCTTTACCCAGGACCGCCGCGGACGGCGGCACGCGAGAGAGGATACCTTCAGAAATGGCAATACGAGTAGGCATTAACGGGTTCGGGCGCATCGGCCGCTTGACCCTCCGGTCGATTCTCGGCCGGCACGTCGGCGACGTGGAAGTCGTTGCGATCAACGATCTGACCGATACCGCGACCAACGCGCACCTGTTCAAGTGGGACTCGACATACGGTCCCTTCCACGGCGAAGTGAATACGGACGGCAACGACGTCGTGGTCAACGGCAATCGTATCCGCGTCTACGCGGAGCGGAATCCCGGCGACATCCGGTGGGACCAGGAGGCGGTCGACGTGGTGATCGAGTCGACCGGGCTGTTCACCGACGCGACGAAGGCGGTCGCGCACCGCGAGCACGGCGCGAAGAAGGTCATCATCTCGGCGCCGGCCAAGAATGAGGACCTGACCGTGGTGCTCGGCGTCAACGAGACGATGTACGACCCGGCGAAACACCACGTGATTTCGAATGCCTCGTGCACCACGAACGGCCTGGCCCCGATCGCGAAGATCCTGAACGACGAGTTCGGCATCGCGAAGGGGCTGCTCACCACGGTCCACAGCTATACGAACTCGCAGCGAATGCAGGACACGGCGTCGAAGGACCTGCGGGACGCGCGCGCCGGCGCGGAGAACATCGTGCCGTCGTCCACGGGTGCTGCGCGCGCCGTCGGTCTGGTGATCCCCGAGCTGAAGGGCAAGTTCAGCGGGATGGCGTTCCGCGTCCCGACTCCCACCGTTTCCGTGGTCGACTTCACCGCGCTGCTCGCGCGCGACGCGCAGCCCGACGAGATCAACGCCGCGGTCAAGGAGGCCGCCGACGGTCCGATGAAGGGGATCGTCGAGTACACGGATCTGCCGCTCGTCTCCTCGGACCTGAAGGGCAACGCGCACTCGTCCATCTTCTCCGCGACGGACACCATCGCCGTCGGCGGCGATCTGGTCAAGGTAGTCTCCTGGTACGACAACGAGTGGGGCTACGCCTGTCGTGTCGGCGACCTGGTGAAGTTTATCGCAGAGAAGGGGCTTTAGCGGTCGGCGACCAGCGGCCAGCCGCCAGCGATTCCGAACGGATCGCCGGCGGCTGGCCGCTCGTTACGCCCGGATTTCCGTGCAGGGAGCGAGCATGTTTATGAACAAGAAGACGGTCGAGGATATCGACGTCCGTGGAAAGCGCGTCCTGGCGCGCGTCGATTTCAACGTGCCGCAGGACGAGCACGGCCGTATCACCGACGACACCCGTATCACCGCGGCACTGCCGACCATCCGATATCTGATGGAGCATGGCGCGAAGACGGTGCTCGTCTCGCACCTTGGCCGGCCGAAGGGCGTCACCCCGAAGTACACGCTGGAGCCAGTCTCCGCCCGCCTCGAGGAGCTCCTCGGCAAGCCGGTCGAGCTGTTGGACGACGATATCGGCAACGAGGTCCAGGAGGCGGTCGGCCAGATGCGCGACGGCGACGTGGTGCTCCTGGAGAACGTCCGGTTCTATTCTGAGGAGGAGCAGAACGACCCGGTGTTCGCGAAGAGGCTCGCCTCGCTCGCGGACATCTTTGTAAACGACGCCTTCGGGACGGCGCACCGCGCCCACGCATCGACGGAGGGCGTGGCGCAGTATCTTCCGGCAGTCGCGGGCTTCCTGATGCAGAAGGAGCTGGACTATCTCGGCGGCGCGCTGGCGGAGCCGAAGCGTCCATTCGTCGCCATCCTCGGCGGAGCGAAGGTGAAGGACAAGATCGGCGTGATCGAGCAGCTCATCGAAAAGGTGGACACGCTCATCATCGGCGGCGGGATGGCCTACACGTTTCTGAAGGCGCAGGGGCGCGAGATCGGCAAGTCGCTGCTGGACGCCAAGAACCTCGACTTCTGCCGTGGTCTTCTGGCTTCGGCCGGCGATAAGCTGCTGCTCCCGGAAGACATCGTGGTCACGAGCGCGAACCCGTTCGACGTCGGCGAGGCGGCATGCGAGACGAGGGTCGTCGACGTAAGGGCGATCCCGGCCGATTGGGAGGGCGCGGACATCGGCCCGAAGACGATCGAGAAGTTCGGCCGGGCGATCAAGGGCGCGGCAACCGTCGTCTGGAACGGTCCGATGGGCATCTTCGAGTTCGAGAAGTTCTCCAACGGCACGCGCGCGATCGCGAAGGCGCTGGCGGAATCCGGCGCGGTCACGATCATCGGCGGCGGCGACTCCGCGGCGGCCGTCCAGCAGATGGGATACGCCGACAAGATGACCCACATCTCCACGGGCGGCGGCGCCTCCCTGGAGTTCCTGGAGGGCAAGCCGCTGCCCGGCGTCGTCGCACTGCAGGACAAGCAGTAGGGCGTTGGGTGCTTGCTGTTAGGTTAATGCCCAATGCCGAACACCGTACACCGAACGCACTTTTCGCGCGGTCTCTGAGAGGATTTCCGTTTCGCCATGCGCAGAAGCATTATCGCGGGTAATTGGAAGATGAACGGGATGCTGGCGGAGGCGCGGGCGCTTGTCGGCGGCCTGCTGGAGCAGCTCGACCTCGCGGCCGATAGCGGCCCGGAGGTCGTGGTCTGCCCGCCCTTCACCGCATTAAGCACGGTCGGCGAGCTGCTGCGCGGCTCCCAAATCCGGCTCGGCGGGCAGGACGTGTTCTGGAAGGAGCGGGGCGCGTACACCGGCCAAATCTCGCCGCAGATGCTCACCGAGCTTGGCTGCACGCACGTCATCGTGGGCCACTCGGAGCCGCGCGGCCGGTTCGGCGTCGCAGAGCCGGACTTCGACCAGGAGATCCTGGACTACTTCGGCGACTCCGACGTGTCGGTGAACCGAAAGCTGCTCGCCGTGGTAGCCAGCGGTCTGACGCCCATTCTTTGCGTCGGCGAGACGCTTGCGGAGCGGCAGTCGAACGATACCGACGCAGTCGTCTCCGGCCAGCTTCTTCGCTGCCTGCAGGACCTGTCGCCGGAGCGCGCCCACCGGATAGCGGTGGCCTACGAGCCGGTCTGGGCGATCGGGACCGGCGAGACATGCGCCGCAAAGGAGGCGGACCGGGTCTGCGGCGTGATCCGCGACACCGTGCGGAGGCTGTTCGGCGGTCATACGGCCGATGCGCTCAGGGTGCTCTACGGCGGAAGCGTCAAGCCGGACAATGCCGCGGACCTGCTCGGCAGGCCAAACATCGATGGCGCGCTCGTGGGCGGCGCCAGCCTGAAAGCGGTCGACTTCGCCGAGATCGTCGCCGCGGCCTGAGCTCAGGTCCCGGAGTAACTCCCTTGGTGTTCCGCGCCTATCCCGTGAACCGCGTCGCCAGGGCTTTCGGGCGTGAATTCGGGTGTGCGGCGCTCCTTGATTGATTGCGCGGGGTTGGAACGAGGTCGCAACACGCGGTTGTCGGCATGCGACGGCTTAGTCGGTCTTCCGGCCGCGGTCGGCGCCGTGGAGGGCGCGTAGCAGGACGCGATGCTGGGTCTCCAGCTCGCGGACGAGCCGCTTGAGTCGCGTAAGGGTGGGGCGGTCGAGCCGCTCGTACATATAGCGGCAGATGTAGGTGGTGCAGCCGAACGGCCGCAGGTCCGCCGGGAAGGTGCAGCCGGCGGCGCCCAGGTATTGGCAGGGGAGGGAGACGTCGCCCTCCGCCGGTGGGTCGCCGAGCGCCGCGACGACGCTGCCGGCGATATCGGCCGCTTCATCGCGAGCGGCGCAGCCCGTCGATTCCACGGCGGCGCGCCAGCCGGAAGCCTCGGCGAGCAGGATGTCGGTCGGCAGGATGCGGGCCGGCTGTCGGCAGCAAGGCGTCGGGCACTCCGCGCAGTTTTCGCGCGTGAAGGCATCGAAGGAGCGCCGCAGCTCGCGCTGAGTGCGCCGATATGCAGCCAGCGGATTGTTCAACGGCGCTCCCAGCATTCGACGAGGTACGCAGGTATTCAGGTGTTCGGGTCTTCAGCACCAGACGCCAGCGAGCGACTCCTCCTGAACGCCTGAGGGCCCGAAAACCTGAATACCCCGCTTGCCTGTTATTGTACCTGCGTGTTGGAGGCTTCGCGCTTGCGCATGTCGCCGGCGTTGCCGGGGGACATACGGAAGCGGCGCCAATCCTTCCAGTGGTACAGGTCGAGGTTGCCTGGCGCCTCTTCCGGATAGGCCGGAGCGGCGGGGATCGGCTCGACGTCGTTCCACAGCGGTCCCGTGGAGAGCCGGTGGCTCATGTGAAGGTCGCGGCGGATCCATGCGACCTCGGCCGCGGAGCCGGGCCGCGTGTGAAGCTTGCGGATCCCCATCCAGCACCACATATCCAGCCCGGCGGGATCCGCTTCCGGGTACGATGGCGCGACCGGATACAGCTCCTCGATCTCCTCTTTGCGGATTTCCGCCATCGGCCGCATGTCGTGATCCATGCGCGATACGCGCGTATCATACGAGTTACCGGAGTGCATGTGGCGGCGGGTGAAGTCCGACCAGTAGTTCATGTCGAGATTGCCGGGCGAGGCCTCCGGATAACTCGGTGCAACGGGAAGGCCGTTCCACCGGTCATCCCGGTCCATGTCCATCGAGGTCGACATCT